>NZ_JBFLGB010000049.1:0-11267 GCF_041859915.1 Limosilactobacillus sp. | reverse complement strand
TTTGATTTGACTTTGTATGATATATTTTTAGTATAATATGGGCATTAAAAAGGAGTTAATAATTTCTATGAAAAAAACAATAACATTTCTAACTGCTGTCTTAGCAGTTACACTCTCTTTATTTTCAATTAATCTAGAAATGAATACACGTGCAAGATCCTAAATACTACTTCGTGTTCCCAGAAGCTCGGTCATTTATGACCGAGTAGTTCACTTCAAACTAAACAACCAAAATTAACGGCAATTTAATTGGAGGAAGAACTAAAATGGCCTATTTTGATAATGGTAACGAAATCTTTAAGGATGCACGAAAGCACCATTACGCAGTCGGCGCTTATAATATTAATAATCTTGAATGGACTCGGGCAATCTTACGAGCGGCAGCTGAAACGCGGACCCCGGTACTTGTTCAGGTTTCAATGGGGGCCGCCAAGTACATGGGTGGTTATCAGTTTGTCAAGGATATGGTTGCTGACCAGATGGATGCAATGGATATCCAAGTACCAGTGATCATGCACTTGGATCATGGTGACTATGAAGCAGCGATGAAGTGCATTGAATTAGGGTATTCTTCGGTAATGTTTGATGGCCATCAGCTGCCCTTAAAAGAAAATATTGCAAAGACGAGGGCGGTTATTAAAGCTGCTCATCACCGGGGAATTTCAGTAGAAGCCGAAATCGGCAAGATCGGTGAAAACCAGGATACCACGAGTGGGGAATTAGCATCGGTCCAGGATGCAATTACCTTTGCCAATTTGGGGGTCGATAAGTTGGCCTGCGGAATTGGTAATATTCATGGTATTTATCCAGCTAATTGGCCAGGCTTAAACTTCAAACGGTTGAAAGAAATTGCAAATGCGATTCCTATCCCGCTAGTGTTACATGGTGGTTCCGGTATTCCCCGGGAACAGATTCAAAAAGCAATTCAACTTGGTATTGCTAAGGTAAACATTAATACCGAATTGCAACTTGCTTTTCAGGCGGCTACCCGTCAATACATTGAAGATGAGCGGGATCTCGACCGGCGGCAGAAAGGGTATGACCCACGAAAACTACTTCTGCCCGGGACTGAAGCAATTACCAGTAAAATGAAAGAAATCATTGGCTGGTTGGGAACGCCAAGTGTAGATTGATTTAGATAGGAGAGAATTGAAGAATGGCAATTACGGTATACTTTGTGCGGCACGGCGAAACTTATTTTAATCGATTTGCCCGTCTCCAGGGCTGGTCAGATACTCCATTGACGACGAAGGGAGAAGAAGACGCTAAGAAGATCGGGCAGGTTCTAGCACCATTGACGATTGACTATCTCTTTTCGAGCGATCTGAAACGAGCGGTGGATACGGCACGAATTTTAATTAAGCAGTGCCCACACGCCCGGGTGAGTGAGCCAACCCAGAAGAAGTGCTTTCGAGAAGCCTTTTATGGTTCCTTTGAAGGCCACAGCAATGAGGAAGGAGCCATCTGGGCCAGCCATTATGGTGGTAAGCGTTTGCGGCGCATTGGTGACCTGGTGGCTGAATTTGGCGTGATGAAAACCCGTGACCTTCTTCACGAAGCTGACCCGGCTCACTTAGCTGAAAGTAGTCAACAATTAAATGCTCGGGTTAAGAAGGCGATTGGCTTTCTCCAGGGGCTCAATGATGGCAGCACGGTGATAGTTGCCAGTCATGGATCAATCATCCAATACATTGCCAGCGTTTATGGGGCCCCCGGTAAGAAGTTTGGTAGTCTTCATAATGGAGCCCTGATGAAGATGCGTTTGACACCAAGCACAGCAACGGTGCTGGCTTACGACCAACAATCACTATAAAATATGTTAGGTTGAACAATAATGACTAAATTATTGTTCGGCCTTTGCATTTTAAATGAATGATAACTACTGGAATGACTAATTAATTTTAAAAATAATATTGAATGTTAACTTACTCTGCCACAGAGCCTTACCAAATAGTAGTTGGCATTCTGATTACCGACTCGCTATAATGGTAATGGCAGAAAACGTAACATTAAATCACAAAAGGTGGTTGACCGTCCGTCTTCTAGCCTGTAAACTATCATCTAGGATAAAAATTCATTTTAAAGGAAGTGGCATTGTGGCAAACATCAATTTAGATGCATTTGACAAGATCGTCGTGCTGGACTTCGGTAGTCAGTATAACCAACTGATCACCCGGCGGCTACGTGACTTTGGGGTTTATTCCGAGTTGCTTTCACATAAGATCACGGCCGATAAGATCAAACAAATTAAAAACCTGAAGGGAATTGTCTTTTCCGGTGGGCCGAACAGTGTGTATGATCCAAATGCATTCAAGGTTGACCCGGCAATTTTTAAGCTGGGGATTCCAATTTTAGGTATTTGTTACGGAATGCAGTTAATGTCTTATGACCTTGGTGGCAAGGTTGAGAAGGCGGAAAATTCTGAGTATGGTCGAGCTGATATTAAGGTCCTTGACGACCAGGCAGTCCTCTTCAAGGGCTTGCCAAAGGATCAGTATGTTTGGATGAGTCATGGGGACCTAGTTACGAAGGCTCCCGAAGGCTTTAAGGTCACTGCTACTAGTAAGAATTGTCCAATCGCTTCAATCGCAGATGATCAACGCAAATTTTACGGGATCCAGTTCCACGCGGAGGTGCGCAATTCCCAATACGGCCTTGATATTTTGCGACGCTTTGCCTTTGATGTCTGTGGAGCACAAGCCAACTGGTCGATGGATGATTTCATTGACTTGCAGATTGAACACATTCGTAAGGAAGTCGGTGATAAGAAGGTTATCCTCGGCCTGTCCGGTGGAGTTGATTCTTCTGTAACCGCCGTTTTGATCCACAAGGCGATCGGTGATCAGCTGACTTGCATCTTCGTTGACCACGGCCTGTTGCGAAAGAACGAAGCTGACCAGGTCATGAATGCTCTGAACCGAGACCTTGGTGTCAACATCATCAAAGTTGATGCGTCAGACCTCTTCTTGGGTAAATTAAAGGGCGTTACTGATCCTGAGAAGAAGCGGAAGATCATTGGTAAGGAATTTATTGAAGTCTTCAATCGTGAGGCCAAGAAGATTCCCGATGCTGACTTTCTTGCTCAGGGGACCCTGTATACCGATGTGATCGAATCCGGAACCGATACTGCGCAGACGATCAAGTCACACCACAATGTCGGTGGTCTGCCAAAGAAGCTTGGTTTCAAGCTAATTGAACCGTTACGAAAGCTCTTTAAGGATGAAACCCGGGAGCTGGGTGAAAAACTCGGTATTCCCCATGAACTTGTTTGGCGGCAACCATTCCCTGGCCCCGGTCTAGGAATCCGGGTAATTGGTGAAATTACTCCAGAAAAGTTAAAGATTGTTCGTGATTCCGATGCAATCCTTCGTGAGGAAATCAAGAAAGCGGGCCTGGATGAGAAGATTTGGCAGTACTTTACCGTTCTCCCAGGCATTCGTTCTGTTGGTGTCATGGGTGATGAACGGACCTATGACTATGCGGTTGCCATCCGGGCCGTGACTTCGATTGACGGGATGACCGCCGACTTTGCTAAGATTCCATGGGATGTTCTTCAAAAGATTTCTGTGCGGATTGTTAACGAGGTCGATCACGTTAACCGAATTCTTTATGATGTCACGAGTAAGCCGCCTTCGACTATTGAATACGAATAAAAAAGAGCGGGGATACCATGTCTGACATGGTATCCCCGCTTAAAATTATTAAAAAATAAATTTAATCATCGGCTTTTGCCCATTGATCTTGCATTTTGTAGATGATGGGAGAAAGCCGTTTTTTATTTCTTTTTAAAAAGCAGGCATAAAATTGTTGGTGAGCTTCTGAATCTTTAATTTTGACTTGTATTCGATCATCGTTTACTTGATTAGTCCACTTGTGATTAAAGCGAGAGATCGTCGTTGTAAAGTATGGGAAAGTAGAATTATTACGAATCTCTTTGAAATCATTAGCATTATTTTGGTATAGAAACTTAGCTTTGGGAATTTTACTTTGAATTATCTTTTGCCACATACCAATATTTTTGAAGACAATAAAAGTCATCCCCCTTAAATCCTTAAATTTAACGGTCTGGTGATTAGCGAGGTCTGTGAATTTATTCAGATGAACTGCTAAGTTTTCGGTACCTAAATAAATTGAATCGAAAGGTGTTCCGCTGAGCGGTTGAGTAAGCACTAAACAACTAACCTGTTCATTTAACAACTGCTTTTTAAAATTGGTTAGAATTAGCTTCTGATTGATCTTAACCTGGTTAAGTTGCAAGGCTTCTAAAAGCATTATTGGTCCTGGTGCATCAGCAGCTATTGTGATGTTATTTTGGCTTAAAGCGTAGTGGCGAACCTGCAAAATGTAATTTTTATTGGTTAAAAGAACCTCTTGGGCTTTTTTAGCAGCAAATTTGCCTACTGGGGTTAAAGTAATGCGGTTTGGCTCGCGATTAAATAATTTTACTCCTATTTCTGTCTCCAATTGTTGCATACCTCTGGTAACGGTCGGTTGGGTTATGGATAAGTGTTGGGCTGCTTTGGCTAAAGTATCGTATTTTTGAAAAGCCACCAATTCTGTTAATAGATTAAGCTTGATCATTTTAAGCCCCTTCAGTATGTGCTAACTGCATACTAGCATAGCTAAATGGTAATTTTCAAACTAACAGGTAGCTTTTATGATGGAATAAATAAGTAACTTAAAGGGAGAAATAGATGTAAATGACTAATGATGGACCAATGATTAAGTTAAATGATGGTTATAAGATGCCCCAATTAGGCTTTGGTGTTTATCGACTTTCCGATTATGACCACGCGGTTAAGATCGTAGAAATGGCGTTGAGCAATGGATATCGGTTAATCGATACCGCCGAAGCTTACCATAATCAAAGAGCAGTTGGTGATGGTATTCGAAATTCTAATGTTAGGCGGGAAGATATCTTTTTAACCACTAAATTATGGATTACTAATTTTTCCTATGACCGAGCTACTAAGGCGATTGAAAATGACTTGGAAGAGTTAGGAACGGATTATATTGATTTAATGCTTTTGCACCAATCTGTAGGTGATATTTATGGTGCATGGCGTGCTCTAGAAGCAGCTCAGAAAGCAGGCAAAATTAAGTCGATTGGTGTTTCTAACTTTTTTCCTGATCGTCTAGAAGATTTAAGCTTAGGTAACCGAGTTAAGCCAGTAATTGACCAAGTTGAAATTAATCCCTGGTTTCAAAGGGCAAAGATGGTGAAATATTTACAAAATGAGAACGTTGCAATGGAAGCTTGGTCTCCATTTGCTAATGGGAAAAATAATATTTTTAATAATCCTTTGCTTAAACAAATTGGTGAAAAATACAATAAGTCAGTCGGTCAAGTGATTTTGCGGTGGCTCATTCAACGTGGCATCATTGTTATTCCTAAGTCTAGCCATAATAAACGCCAGCAAGAAAATTTGGCGATCTTTGATTTTGCTTTAAGTACAACTGAAATGAAACGAATTGCTACTTTAGATACCAAACAAAGTCAATTTGTTAATCATCGTGATCCGATAATGATTAAGAAGATTTTTGGCCCTGACCTGGTTAAGTTGAGATAAATTTTAGAAAGGAATTGGTGAATTTGATTGAAAATGGTACTCATTCAACTGATTTAGGACCGGTAGTTGCTAATTTTCTTGGCAAAAAGGTTCGTGCTAATCAGTTACTTCGTAAGAATGATTTGGAATGGGAAGGCGGTCGCTATACCGTTTCTGACGGGGCAGACACGAATAGTGAAAGTGAAGCTTTAAGGAAGTTTACTCCTGGCCAAAAACAGTTAATTATTTTTTGGTCACGCTCAGGTTCCACTGAGTTGCTAGCCAGTAAATTAGAAGATCTCACGCATGCCGATGTTTACCAGATTGCTTTGAAAAATTCTTATCCTTCTAACTACCTTGATTCACGTTCTCGGGCCAATCGTGAACGGGCAACCGGGCATTCACCAGCAATTGTGACTGACCTACCAAGTCTTGACCGATATCAAAAGGTTTATTTTGGCTTTCAAACCTGGGCGATGGAATTAAGCGAACCAATTAAGAGTTTCCTCAAGGTTTATGGCAAATACTTTTCTAATAAAGAAATACTGCCCTTTGAAACTCAAGGTGGCTTTGGCATTGGTAGCTGCCTTAGTGATCTTAGCAGTTTATTAGATCAAGCTGGGGCACAAAATTATCAAATTAAGCCTGCATTAATTGTTAATGGTAATCGGGTTGATGAGGCCGACAAAACTGTTTATAAGTGGTTGAAGGAAGTGCGTGCTTAATTGAGCAGACAAAGGAAAATAATTATTACCTTAGCATTAATTATGTCCAATGCAATGGCCGGCCTGGATGGCACAATTGTTAATACGGCATTGCCAGCAATTATTGCTGATTTACATGGAATCCAATACATGGGCTGGATTGTCGCAGTCTTCCTATTAACTGAAGCAGTTTCAACACCTTTATGGAGCAAATTTGGCGAAAGAAGGGGCAATAAATTGGCCTATATGCTAAGTACTTTTACTTTTGGCTTTGGTGGACTAATTCAAGGCTTGGCTCCGAACATTACTTGCTTCATTTTAGCCCGTGGCTTAATGGGAATTGGAGCTGGCGGGATGAATACTATTCCCTTTATTATCTATGCACGTATTTTTAATAATATTAAACGTCGTGAAGAGGTAATCGGAATTGCCACGGCTAGTTTTAGTACAGCATCCATTCTAGGGCCAGTATTAGGTGGCTGGTTGGTTGATACTTTTTCCTGGCGGTGGATTTTCTTTATTAATATTCCAATAGCGGTAATTTCAATTCTCCTAATTCAGAGTTTCTATCGAGAACATGTCAATAAGCAAGCTAATGCGAAGGTTGATTACCTCGGTGCTGGCATGTTAGTCAGTGGCCTTGCCTTAATTTTGACTGGGGTTCAACTTTTTGGCCAGGCCAAAATAATAATTGTAACGGCATTGATGATTATTGGGTAACGGCATTGATGATTATTGGCTTTCTCATTCTCTTCTTACTTACATTTGTCGAACGAATTGCAGGAGATCCAATTATTCCAGGGCGCCTTTTTAAGCAAAAGCAACTAGTCCTTGATTTTCTCCTTTTTACTTTTTTATGGGGCTCTCAAGTTGCCTTTAATGTTTACTTGCCAATGTGGGCACAGGGCTTATTAGGCTTAAGTGCTTTTATTGGTGGGATGACGCAGATCCCTGGGGCCATTTTTAATTTTGTGGGTTCTGAGATTGGCCCTAATGCACAATATAAAATTGGCCAATATCAGGTAGTCTTAATGGGGGCCATCTCATTTATCGTTTGTTTTCTCGGTTTAGTCTTTCGAGGGCAAGCTACTACCTATTCCTTTATTTTAGTGATGGGTGCTTTTCAAGGCCTTGGAATTGGCCTTAGTTTTAGTATTTTACAGGTAGCCTGCCAAAATGATGCTGAACCGCGTGATATGCCGGTAGCCACTTCCTTTGCTTTTTTAGCGCGTATTTTAAGTCAGACCTTTATGTCGGCTATTTATAGTGCGATTTTAAACCAAGCATTACTTCGAGGAGTGCTGCGGAGCCATCATCAAATTACTATGAAAATGTTGAATAAAATTAGTAATGCTAGTTCAGCAAAGGGCCTACCCCAACATTTAATTGCTCCAATGCGTAATATCTTATTTAATGGAATTGATCATATTATGATTGCGGCAGCTTTATTAGCTTTAATAGCTATTCTAATTTTGATATGTGGTGGTCTTTTAAAACAGCAAAAAATTGAAAAATAATCAGGTCTCTAGTTGTTGTGGCTGACAAATAACCTTAATCATGTATAATAAAAGTATGAAATTAACAGGTTATGAAGATTTACGAGTTCAAAGAACCATTAAAAGTATTTATCGTGCTTTTGAAGAATTAATTGTCGAAAAAGATTACCGCAAAATAACGGTGACGGAGCTTGCCCGAAAAGCGATGATTAATAAAAAGACTTTTTATCGTTATTATCCTACTCTTGACGATCTTTTGGCAGAAATGCAAGCTCGCTATTCACAAGAATACTTGAAAACAATTCAGAATTTTGAATACCCCCGTGATATTAATAAAAGTATTCGCACTTTCTTCGAATTTTCTGCTAAGCAGGGTCCGGCTTACGACAAGATTACAATCAGTGGCTCCTATAATGGCATTCGCCAGCAAATGATTAATCAAGTAATGAGGCATACCTGGGGAGCGTCACTTGAATTTAAGCAAATGACGGTTTTTGAAAAGAAAGTATTACTTAATTTTATTGAAAAAACCGGGCTAGATATCTATATTCAATGGGTTAAAGATGGACGCAAAGAAAAACTTGACAACGTAATTGCTTATGCTACTGCATTAATGAGTGGTGGCGTTGAAAAATTACTAAAACAGCATAATTAATTTTTAATAATAGGTGATTTAGAAAGAATTACCTATATTTTTTATCCATGAAAAAAGGTTATGAATATGCTTTTCAAGTTGATAATCGTCCTGTTTATGTCTACGGTAAAAAAGCCAATTTAGAAAAAATAAAAAATTGCCTTTAATTCTAGATCTTAACTGTACGACTGGTAATCCGTGAGCAGATTTAGCCCAAAAAGAGAACATAATTGTGGTTGCGCCTGAATATGATGACTATGCTACTTATTCAGAAACTACTTTTTTCCTGCAAGTTATACATGCAGTTGAAAAAAAGATATTCGATCGATCAGCAGCAAATTCATTCAGTTGGTTTTTCTAATGGCGGTGCTAGTTCGGTTGCATTAGCTAGCACTTACCCACACCTTCTAGTTGGGATGGCTGCTATGGGTTGGATGACCCGGTTATGCTCGCAATAAAAATGTAGAAATACCTTTTGTGCTTATTCAAGGCACGAGAGAGTATATTGATTATCCGGGTGGCATGAACGCAGTAATGGATGATGAAAAAAATGTTTTGCACGATCTTTTTGCTGGTAATGGGATGCTTGATACGCAGAAAGCTAATTATCAAAATTACCCTTATTGGGGTTACAAATCAGATCATGTTTACCAAAAAACAATTACTTATTTTGATTATGATCCTTACGGTCATGATCAGCGGGAAGTAGAGAACAGATTGACCTTTTCAGAATATTTAAAGAAAGGTTTTAAGCATCCTTTTACTCGATTAGTATTAGTGCCGAATGAACCACACATCCCACATAGTAGCAATGCTCAAATTGTTTGGAATGTACTTAAGCATTTTAGTTGTGTAAACGGCAAAATTGTCGAAAAATAATTAAATCTCCCTTTTAAGGGAGGTTTTTTGAAAAAGAAAAGAATAAAAATGAATTTATCAAAGATAAGGAAGCAATTAAAGAAGTTATTGATCGCTTTTCAGCCTTAGAAATCAATGTCCATGCGTAGGCTAAGCTATTTACGTCGGACACTAAAATTACGATCTATGTTGGCGATAAGGAAATAATGGAAATTAATAGCAGTTAAGAAATGGGGGAAAGTTTGGTGCCGTCATGGCTAGTGCTGAATCTTCTTTTCATATGAATGGTTAACAAATTGATTTAAAGAATGATTATGAGGCAACAGATACTCACTATTGCCAAGCAACTATTGAAAATGAAGAAAATGGCAAGAATGTAATAAATGTTAGTTCCATTCGCTATATTGATACTTTAGTTAAGCAGGATGGCAAATGGTTAATTGCTTCACGTGAACAATATATTATTTTTAATGAAAAAGAGCTTTGAATTAAAAGATTGATAGTTATCAGAGGTGAAAGATAAATGCAGATTAACAAGTTGTCTTATCAAGATGAAGATCAATTTTGTCCTATTCCGCCAAATGAAAAGGGCTTGCCAACAGCGGTCGCTGCGCATTTTATCAATATTCCGTTAAGTAAGGAAAAGCCAGCAATTAATATTTTAGAAGGATTAAATTTTGATAAATCTGATCATTTATATGTTTGCGTTCCTCCGCAAGGCGATATTTACCGAATCGATGTAAAAGCCAAAGAAGTGCATAAATTTACTCATCTGCCGCACCAGATGATCCCTTCTGCTTTAAAAGTTTATCCTGATGGACGCTTGTTTGTTACCTCTGCTGCATCGGATCATGGCTGTTCGGTCGCTATCCTTGATCCAGAAGATGGTCATGTAATTAAAGAACTAGCAAACTTGTCAGGTCATATGTTTGATGATTTGGCTTTTGCTAAAAAAGGTGGTTTTTATCTGTCAGATTTAGGTGGTACTTTAGATAGACCCACAGCTGGGATTTACTATGTTGCACCTGATGAAAAAACAGTTACACCAGTAGTTAAAAGTGGCATGATTGCCAGTAACGGTATCGGTCTAGATCCAGAGGGTAAAAGTCTTTGGGTAACTGAATATGGTCGCGGATGTTTGCATCATTTAGGTCTGAGTAAAGATGGTAAAGCAATTGTTCCATCTTTGTCTAATATTCCGTATTATTTTACTGGGATGGAAGGCCCGGACTCATTAACGGTAGATAATGATGGCAATGTTTATGTTTCGATGTGCGGACAGGGCAGATTCTTGATTTTTAATAAGAATGGTTTTCCAATTGGACAAATTTTACTGCCTGGTCGCGAAAAAGGAGATATGCTTAAGTCAACCCATATTATTATTCGTCCACATACTAGCGAAGCTTATATGTGCAGCAGTAATTTAAAGACAGGGGAAGCTGCTATTTTTAAAGCTCAGGTTTATGCTCAAGCGATGACTTGATAATTTTTTCTTATTGATCAACTATAAATTTTCAGATTGGTTTAAGGTTATTACCTGACTATCATAATTATTGAATAATAAAACATATATGTATAGATATTAAGTTTAAAACACAGACAATTATTTTAATTTAACTTGGTTTGGTATTCTAAGGCAAAATGACATGGCACTTGGAGTGTAAATTCAGCCACTAATCTAAATACTCCTTATAAAGAAACTATCAATTTTATCGAATGGAATAAAGTGATGATTACCGCCATTGTACAAATCTGTGTGAGTTGCTCCAGGTACGATAACCAATTCTTTGTTGTCACCTTTTAATTTTTGAAAGTGGGCAAGGAAACACGTTCTTTTAAGGACGTGATGAATTGCCCTTTTTGTGTTCAACATACACATGGATAGCATATTATATGATATAATTATTAGTATGAAAGACACAAATAGACTTACATATGGTAGAACATCAGTTTACAATCTTAATTACCATCTCATTTGGGGGACTAAGTATCGCAACAAAGTGCTGAAAGGACACGTTGAAACAGT
>NZ_JBFLGB010000048.1:0-11287 GCF_041859915.1 Limosilactobacillus sp. | reverse complement strand
AAACAACGCTCCATTGCTGACCATTAAGTTCAGTGACATCAAAGAATCTTGTCATGAATGGTAATTCAACACATGCCATAACTAATGCGGAAATCAAAATGGCCCAATTAAACCATTTATTAACAAAAGTTTCTTTTCTATTGTAAAATTAACTCAGCAGCAACCGTATCGATAACTTTACGACGCTTCCGTCGGGAAACATCAGCACCTCCAACACCGTTACTGATCTTCCGAACGGTGTAGGTAGCACTGATTCCGGAACCATGACGCTTGATAACAACTCCTTCGAACATCTGAATACGTTCGTGAGAGCCTTCAACGATCCGGGCGTGAACCCGAACCGTATCACCGGCACGGAAATCTGGAATATCATCACGTAATTGACTAGCAGTAATCTTTTCGATTAACTTATTTTGACGCATTGTAATTTCTTTCCTTTCGCCGACATTCATGTCCTCGTGGGGGCAGCGGAATACCGTTATTCATGGCTAAACAGCCAATAACTACTATACAAGATTTTACTGAGCGATGCAAGCCCTATTTATGATGTTCCTGATTAATAATGGAGTGACGCATCCCATAACTAAAGTAGATGATTAGGCCAATTGCAAACCACACGACCATTAAGATCTTAGCATCGATATTAAGTCCCCAGAAAATAACTACCGAGAATATGGCCGAGATGGCTGGTAAAACTGGATACCAGGGCATCTTAAATTGGGCTTCCGGTAAGTCCTTCCCCTCACGCGGTCGCAGAGCATAAATTCCCAGTGAAACAAAGATAAAGGCCACCAGGGTCCCAGCCGAAACTAAAGTTGCCAAAAAGGTAAAGGGAAAGATCGAACCAAGGATCATTGCCAGAAAGGTGATCAACCAGAGAGCATGATTAGGTACATGATGAGAATCAACCACCCCTAAGGTTTTCGGTAACAGGCCATCCCGACCAAAGGCATAAATTAAGCGCGACGAAGCCAAGAGAATCGCAATCAAGGCCGAAAAGATGCCGATGATCGCGACCACTGACAAGAGATTAGCTGTGAAATAATGCCCGGCATGACGTAAAGCCCAGGCTGCTGGTTCCGCATTATTTGCGTATCGATTATACTTAAACATCCCCACCAACACCAGGGAAACAGCAATGAAAAAGCCGGTTCCCAGCACTAGGGTTCCAATCAATCCTCGCGGCATCGTCTTCTGCGGATTACGTGTTTCAGCAGTATTAGCCGCAATTGCATCAAAGCCAACGTAAGCAATAAAGATCTATGCGGTCCCTGCTAAGATCCCTTGCCAGCCGCCAAAAGTTGTCCCGGGTCGGTGCGGCGGGATAAATGGAACATAATTTTTGGCTTGGATAGCAGTAGCACCCACAATGATAAACATCAGAATAACCAACAACTTAATTGCCACAATGGTATTTTCAATTCGGCTAACCTGATGCAAGCCCCGTGAAATTAAGAGGCCCACCACTAAAATTGCTAGTGCCGCTAAAATATCAACATAGGAGCCCCGACTCGGATTAAAGCCGCCGGTTAACGCCCGGGGTAAGCGTAAACCAAGGCTACCAAGAAAGCCCTGCATATAAGCTGACCAGCCTGAGGCCACAAAGGCCACCGAAATAAAATATTCGGCCAACAATGCCCACCCGGCGATCCAACCAAAAAATTCGCCAAAAAGAACATTAATCCAGGAAAAGGCCGAACCAGCAAAAGGCAATACCGACGAAGTTTCAGCATAGGCCAAGGCCGAAAGCCCCGCCCCGATTGCTGCAACGATGAAAGCCAACGGCACGGCTGGGCCGGTATGTTCAGCAGCCACGATTCCTGGTAAGGTGAAGATGGCAGTACCTACCACCATTCCGGTTCCAAGGCCAATTAGGTCAATCGTTCGGAGGCTTGGCGTCAGTTTGGAATCCTTAGCCTCATAAACGTTGGGATCCTGTTTCCATAGTAATCGTTCGAATAGTTTCTTCATTGCATCCACCATCAGTCAGGTACATCCGGGTCTTCTTCCAATTTGATGTCTTCCAGCATCAGTTGTTGCTGACGGGTCAATTTGACCTTTTTTAGCAAGTCCGGACGACGATGAAGAGTTCGCCGCAACGATTCTTTCATCCGCCATTCACGAATCTTCTGGTGGTCACCAGAGGTCAAAACGGCAGGTACTTTCATCCCCCGAAAATCAGCTGGCCGTGTATATTGAGGATACTCCAGTAAGCCATTGCTAAACGAATCACCCATCGGCGAAGCTTGATTGCCTAATACACCGGGAACAAAGCGCACGGTAGCATCAATCATTACCATCGCCGCTAATTCACCACCAGTCAAAACATAGTCACCCAAGGAAGCTTCATCGGTGACCAGATGACGAATTCGCTCATCGTACCCCTCGTAGTGACCACAGATAAAGGTCAGATGATCTTCCATCGCTAATTCTTGAGCATAGTCTTGATCAAATCGTCGCCCGGCCGGATCCATTAAAATTACCCGACCCTTGGGATAGTTAGGGGTTGTTTCCTTTTGAATAGCCGCCATGGCATCAAAAATCGGTTGGGCTTGAAGCAGCATCCCGGCACCACCACCGAATGGGGCATCGTCCACATGATTATGTTTATCAGTCGTATATTTACGAAAATCAGTTACATGAATGTCTAAAAAGCCGCTATCCTGAGCCCGGCCAATGATTGACTCCCCTAAAGTAGCCTGAAACATATCTGGAAATAAACTTAAAATATCAATTCGCACTATTCTAACCCTTCCATTAATTCTACGGTAACCTCACCAGCAGCGAGGTCAACCTTTTTGATCACGTCTTTGATTACCGGCAGCAAGAGGTCTTCCTGGTGAGCACGCTTAACCACCCAAACATCGTTAGCACCGGGTGAGAGGATCTCTTTAATGGTACCTAGCCGTTCACCATCAACCGTCTTTACCACAAGGCCAATAATTTGACGATAATAATACTGGCCGGCTGCTAAGGGCTGTTGGTCTTCCTCACTGACTAACAGTTCATGGTCACGAAACGCTTGAACATCGTTGATATTGTCGTAACCAACAAACTTAACTAACAGGGAACCCTTATGTGGCCGGCTATTCTCAACCGTCAACTTCAATGGCTCACCATTTTTCTGCTTGAGATAGAGCGTCTTGCCCTGAGCAAAACGTTCATCAGTAAAGTCGGTCGTAGCTAACACCCGCACTTCACCACGAATGCCATGAGTGTTAACAATCTTACCAACGTTATAGTATTCCATAATCTTCCTCCTCAAAACGAGAAAAACTCCCACAGATAAGTGTGGGAGTTTTTATTTAATGACGATGATCATTAATCAGCAACCGGACTTTTTTAGAGTTCGACCGTCGAGAACGTGCGCCTTCAACGACCGTCCGTAGTGCAGCCGCCACATGTCCTTGACGACCAATCAGTCGACCAACATCAGTGGGGGCAACGTCCACCGTAAATTGTCTAAAACGATTGGTTTCAGACGCGGTGATCGATAGCTTTTCTGGATGTTTTAAAAGCGGGGTTACCAGACTACGAATCAATGTCTCTATATCAGTCTCAGTCATGACAATTCATCACTACTTTTTAGCAGCGTACTTAGCTTCATGGAACTTCTTCATAACGCCAGCCTTTTGCAGCATGTTACGAACAGTGTCTGAAGGTTGTGCACCCTTTTGTAACCAATCCATAACGGCATCTTCGTCAAACTTGACTTCCTTTGGAGTGGTTAATGGGTTATAGGTACCTAACGCAGTGATAAAACGACCATCACGTGGGGAACGTGAATCAGCGACAACAATCCGATAGAATGGACGCTTCTTGGAACCCATACGCTTTAAACGAATTTTAACGGACATTCTTTTGCACCTCCCTGATTTCTTTTAACAGGTAATAATATACCAGTCTTCAAATAGAATGTAAAGTAGTTTTTCTTGACAGTCGCTAATTTTCTTAAAATTAATGCTTTTTCCGCCGCAATTTACGGAGCTTTCTAATTCGTTTCCGCTTATTCTTCTTCATTTTACGGGCCATCCGGTTCATTGCCATTTGGCCCATCTTACCACCCGGCATCTGGCCACCAAAGAGATTTTGCATCCCACTCATATTGCCATTGGTAACCTGCTTCATCATCTTGCGCATCTGGTTAAATTGCTTGATCATCCGGTTAACCTCGACAATTGGGCGACCGGCACCAGCTGCCAAACGTCGCCGCCGACTCGGATTCATCAGATCGGGATTCTCTCGCTCTTCCGGAGTCATTGAAAGAACGATTGCCCGAAGGTGGGCAAACTGCTTTGGATCTAAATTAATATTCTTAAGGGCCGGATTATTAGCCATCCCAGGCATCATCTTAATAATGTTTTCTAGCGGGCCCATCTTGGTAACTTGGTCCATCTGGGCGAGAAAGTCGTTGTAGTCGAACGTATTTTCCTGCATCTTATCCATTGTTTCCTGGGCTTGTTCCTCATCGAAATTCTTCTGGGCCTTCTCGATCAGGGTCATCATGTCTCCCATACCAAGAATCCGGGAGGCCATCCGGTCGGGGTGGAAGACGTCTAAGTCCGCCATCTTTTCCCCTTCACCGACAAATTTGATTGGCTTTCCAGTAACAGCTCGAATTGACATAGCGGCTCCACCACGGGTATCACCATCGAGCTTGGTTAGGACTACCCCAGTGATATCAAGCTTGTCATCAAACCCTTGGGCGGTGTTGACAGCGTTTTGCCCGGTCATGGCATCAATTACCAACAGGATTTCATCCGGGTGAACTAACTTCTTAATATTGGCCAGTTCATCCATTAATTGTTCATCAATCTGCAACCGACCGGCCGTATCGATGATCACGTAGTCATTGTGATTCTTCTTAGCGACCTCCATCCCCTCGCGAACGATTTCCACGGGGTCAACATCGGTTCCCTTCTCAAAGACTGGCACATCGATCTGATCCGCTACCTGTTGTAACTGGGTAATGGCAGCTGGACGGTAAACATCGGCCGCAATAAATAACGGCCGGGCATGGTTCTCATTTTTCAGACGCAATGCTAGCTTGCCAGCCGTGGTCGTCTTACCAGCCCCCTGGAGACCAACCATCATAATCACGGTTGGAATATGAGCTGCCTTGTTCAACGGAACAGCTTCCGTCCCCATCAATTCAGTCAGCTGGTCATTAACGATCTTAACAATCTGTTGGGCCGGATTTAAACCTTTTAAAACTTCCGCCCCAGCCGCTTTTTTGCGAACCTGCTTGACAAAGTCTTTAACTACCTTGAAGTTGACATCGGCTTCCAAGAGAGCTAGACGAATCTCCCGCATGGTTTCCCGTAAGTCGGCTTCTGTGACCTTAGGCTTGCGCCGTAATTTTTCAATTGCCTTTTGCAGGCGTTCTGTTAATCCTTCAAATGCCATTATTCTGCCTCCAAGCTTTCCAGATGACTAACCAGGTCGTTCAAATGGCGGTCATCTGGATAGTGTGTTCGTACATACCGTTGAATTTCATCAGCCTGCTTATTACGGGCAACAAACTCCGCATAGAGGTGGAGCTTGCTCTCATAATCTTCTAGGATATGTTCAGTCCGCTTAACGTTATCATAGACCGCCTGACGACTAATATCGAAATCTTCAGCAATTTCGCCCAATGAGTAATCATTGCCATAATAAAGATCCAGGTACTCATTTTGCTTCTTTGTCAATAGCGGCCGGTAAAATTCAAACAGTGAATTAATGCGATAATTCTTTTCAATTTCCATTCCCATTCACCTATTCGTCAACGTCAACCAAGCCTTTGAAGAGGCCGTAGACGAAGTCGCTGGCATCAAATTTCTGAAGATCATCGACCTGTTCACCCAAGCCAACATACTTAACTGGTAAGTGAAGTTCATTTCGGATGGCCAGGACAATTCCACCTCGGGCGGTCCCGTCAAGCTTAGTCAGCACGATTCCGGTCACATCAGTACTCTGCTTAAAGAGTTTCGCCTGGTTAAGAGCATTCTGACCGGTCGTAGCATCTAGTACCAGGAGAACCTCATGGGGGGCCTCCGGGATTTCCCGGGTCAAGACCCGCTTCATCTTTGCCAATTCCTTCATCAAGTTGACCTTGTTCTGCAGTCGACCGGCAGTATCAACGAAGAGAATATCATAGTTTTCCTTCTTAGCCTTCTGCACTGCATCGAAAACCACAGCGGCGGGGTCACCATTCTCGGGTCCGGTAACGATGTCGACCCCATCGCGCTTAGCCCAAACGTCTAATTGTTCAGTAGCACCCGCACGGAAGGTATCAGCGGCCGCTAAGAGAACCCGCTTGCCTTGCTTCTTGAAGAGTGCGGCCATCTTACCAATGGTCGTTGTCTTACCAGCACCGTTAACCCCAACAAACATGATTACCGTTGGACCTTCCTTAGCCATGTTCAAATCGGGGCTTTCACCCTTACCAGCGGCTTCGTAGAGGTCAACCATCTTTTCAATGATAACATTGGAGACTTGCTGTTTGGTCTTGGCATTTTGCAACTTGACTTCTTCTCGCAATTCATCGCTAAGTTTCATTGCCATATCATAGCCAACATCAGATTCGATCAACATATCCTCGAGATCATCGAAGAAATCCTCATCAACATGACGAAAGTTAGCCAAAAAATGATTCAAACGAGCACCAAACCCAGTTCGGGACTTGGCCAACCCCCGGTCATACTTCTGTTCAGTCCGGTCACTTGCCTGGGCAGCTGGAGTAGTCGGCTGTTTTTGGGCAGGCTGAGAGCTGGCAGTCGTTGGCTGAGCACTCGCCGCATTTCCACTAGCCAAGGCAGTTGGCTGACTGACATGGCTCTGTTCACCCGAAGCCGATTTCGTCGTTAACTTAATACCTGTTGACTGTGGTACAGTTGGTTGACTAGCTGTACTAGCCGCAACTGTACTAGATGGTTGGGTACTAGCAGACTGACTAGACGCACCAGTTGGTTGCTGGCTAACATTTGATTTTGGTACATTTGACGACTGACTTTCTGTATTTGTTGATGAAGTCGGACTTGTCACCTGTTTTTCCTTACGGTGGCGACGAAAAATATCAAATAATCCCATTACGGATCCCTCTTTTCACGAAAATTTTAACATTTACTTATTCTATTGGTTCAACGTATCAACCACGTCAACGGAAACCATCTTCGACACACCAGACTCTTGCATGGTGACCCCGTATAGGACATCGGCCCCCATCATCGTTCCCTTACGGTGTGTAATCACGATAAATTGAGGCCCCGTCTTTCCGAAACGGTTAAGGTAACGGGTAAAGCGTTGAACATTCACCTCATCTAAGGCCGCCTCGGGTTCGTCTAAGATGGCAAACGGTACCGGACGTACCTTTAGGATAGCAAATAACAGGGTAATGGCGGTCAGAGCCCGTTCACCACCAGATAAGAGACTCAGTTGCTGGTTCTTCTTGCCTGGCGGCTGAGCCATAATATCCACGCCAGTCGTCAAAATGTCATGTGGATCGGTCAAAATCAACTTGGCATGCCCACCACCAAAGATCTGCCGAAAAGTCTTATCAAAAGCAGTGGAAACCTGTTTGAAAGTGGTCCGAAATCGAGTAACAACCTGACTATCCATCTCATTCATCGTTTTGTTCAATTGCTTGCGGGCAGTTAACAAGTCGTCTTGTTGGCCCTTTAAGAAGTCATAGTGCTTCTTAACCCGTTGATATTCAGCAATCGCTCCAACGTTGACATCACCAAGATCATCTAGTCCCCGCTTAAGCAATTTCAACTGGCGGGCTAACTCGGTATCGGTAATCGTACTGATATGCTGACGAGCTTCGGCGATTGTCATCTGATAATGGCTACTCAAATGATTGAGCAACTGATCCAGTGTACTCTCGCACCGGACAAGCTGCGCCTTGAGGTCACCAGCATCATCGGCCGCTGCCTCTTGAAGGCTCTGAATTCGATCATGCCGCTCCTCTTGATCATTTAAGGCTGCTTCACCAGTCGTCAGTTCATGACTCAGCTTTTGACTGGTTTGCTTGGCAATTCTTAACTTCTCTTGAGCTTGGTTAAGGCTCTCCTTAATGTCTTGGCTTGCTGAATGACGGTTAGTCAACGCTGCCTGACGTTGTTTCAACTGATCTTGAGCCTGCTTTAGAGATTGCTGTAAGTGGGCAACCTGTTGGTTAACTTGGTGCTGTTGACGTTCAAAATGTTGTTGACGCTCAGCAGCCACGGCTAACCATTGTTCCATCTGGTGAAGCTGCTCGTTCTTAGCCGAAGTGTTAGTTTCTAACTCGTGGATCTGCTTTGTCAGGTCAACAATTTGCTTTTGTACTTGCTGCTGTTGGCGTTCAGCCTGTTGAGCCTGGTCAGCAAGGTGCTGGGCTTGGGACTGATAATCCTTTGTTTGGTGTCCCTGCTGAGCTGTTTGAGACTGCAAGGTCTGAACTTGGTTGGCCAGGGCATGAGACTGGCTCTTTAGCACTTCGTTTTGGGATTGAATAGCCTGTAAATCCTGTTGAGCTGTTCGCAGTTGATCCTGTAACGTATTCAAATGCTTTTGGCCCTTTACCTGTTCTTGTTTGAACTGTGCCACCTTAGTCTCAAACCGTTGTGCTTGTTGCTGTTGTTGTTTAAGTAGCCTTACCAATTCACTACCAACTTGTTTTTGGCTGAGTAATCCCCGCCGTTGCTTTCGATTAGCTCCACCGGTCATCGAACCGCTAGCGTTAATTAATTGACCATCAAGGGTTACTAAGCGTAATTGGTGACGACCTGCTCGAGAAACTGCCGCTGCGTGGCCCAAGGTATCAGCCACTACGGTATTTCCTAAAAGATAATTAGCCACCACTTGATACTTAGGCGCAAAGTGGATCAAATCAACTGCTCGACCAATAACCCCTGGCATCGCGGACACCTGTGACCAAGTGGGACTGGGCCGTCGCTGAATCAGGGTATCCACTGGCAAGATCGTAACACGCCCGCCACGTCGTTGAATCAAGTAATTAATAATCTGCTGACCGGTACTCTGCCGATCCACCACCAACTGTTGGAGCTGACTGCCAAGGGCGGTTTCAATTGCTATCGTTAGCTTAGCGGGCACGTTAAGGAGCTCACTAATCGCCCCTGCTAGGCCAGGGAACTGCTGACGATGCTGAAGAACTGTCCGCACTCCTTGGTAATAGCCAGCATATTCCTCACTTAATGCCTGAAAACTCTTAATCCGGGCTTGGGTAGAATGGACATCCCCCAAAGCCTCATACCAATTGCGTTGGGCTTGTTGATAGTTTTGATTAGCCACTGTCAAAGCTTGACTAGCATTCTGGACAGCCGTTTGAAGTTGTTTAACTTTACTTGTCGTTGTAGCAACTTGTTTTTGGTTATCCTGAAGTTGCTGAGCCAAGTCAACTTGCTGATTCTGTTTTGTCGCCAGGTCACTAGCACTCTGACTTTGCTGGTCAAGGCTCTGTTCATGACTCCGCTTTAAGAAAGTCTGTTGGTTATGAATCGTTGTCAATTTCTGCATCAGATTGATCTGATCATCACGCCGCGTGCTTAACCGCTGATTTAAGGCTTGTAAACGTTCTGATTCACTCATTTGTCGAGCTTGGTCATATTCTTGTTGATGCTGTGCCACCTGCTGTCGGTGTTTTTGCAATTGGGTGGCTATTCCAGTCTGGTCTGCCTTGGCCTTAGTCAATTCTTTATTTAGGTCAGCAACTTGCTTCTTCAACCGGTCCTGGTCAGCTAGCTGCTGGTCACGTTTAACCGAAGAAACCGATTGCTGATTAGTCAACTGGGCAATCCGTTCAGTCATACTTAAAATAGTCTGCTGAGATGCTTCCCGTTGTTGGAGCAAATTAGTACGTTTCTTCTTTAGTACTGTTAACTGCTCATCAATCTGTTTCTGTTGAGATTGGTAATCAGCTGCTAGCCGGGCTGCTTGCTTACCTTTTGCCCGCAGTTTTTCTAATTGTTGGTGCTGGGCATCATACTGACGCACCGTCTGGGTACGATCAAGAACATCAAAACGTTTCTTTTGCTCAAGGTAATCCTGCGCCAACGCCTGCTCATCCTCAAGCGGTTCAAGTTGCTTAGCTAATTCACTAATAATGTCATTGACCCGGTTCAGATTGTCCATCGTATCCGCCAGCCGTTTTTCAGCTGCTTCCTTGTTTTTCTGATACTTTGCTACCCCAGCAACCGTTTCAATGATTCGTCGGCGATCGAGCGGCTTCCCATTAAAGATAGCGGCAACCCGTCCCTGGGAAATAATTGAGAACGATTCTCGACCCAATCCAGAATCGATAAAAAGGTCAGTAATATCTTTCAGCCGTACTTGAGAACCATTAATCAAGTACTCACTATCACCATTTCGGTAAAGTTTCCGGGTAATAGTCAGCTCACTATAATTAGAAGCCAAGTAGTGGTCACTATTATCCAGGGTAATCGAAACTACTGCTCGGTTTAGTGGCTTCCGGTCTGCCGTACCATTAAAAATCACGTCAGCCATTTTATTGCCCCGCAATTGACGGGCAGACTGCTCACCCATCACCCAGCGAATGGCTTCGATAATATTACTCTTACCACTACCGTTAGGGCCGACAATACCGGTCATTCCCGGTTCAAATTTGATGGTGGTTTTCTGGGCAAACGACTTAAAGCCATCTAGTGTTAAAGACAATAATCGCATTGGTCGCGTTCACTCACTCATTTACTTATTTTTGCTTGCGTAATTGATTCAAGGCCGTCTGGGCAGCTTGCATCTCGGCGTGCTTCTTGGAAGAACCACGACCCTCTGCTAGCACTTTACCATCCGCCGTAACGTTAACATGGAATGACGGCTCGTTTTCTGTTCCGCTTTCGTCTAAGAGGTGATATTCAATCTTGACATCACCATTCCGTTGCAGAAATTCCTGCAAGCTGGTCTTAGCATCAACGGCATGGTCAAACCAACCCATATCCAATTTAGGAAAAATCACCCGCTGAACAAACTTTTCAACGGCATCCCGACCCTGATCAAGGTAAAGGGCACCAACAAACGACTCAAAGATATCACAAAGCAGGCCTGGTCGTTGCCGAGCACCAGCCTTTTCTTCACCCTTACCAAGACGAATATACTGGTCAAAATGACATTCCTTGGCAAACTTAGAGAAACTATCTTCACAGACCATTGCTGCTCGCAGTCGGGTCAACTTCCCTTGGGGTAATTCCGGATAACGTTTATAAATATATTCAGAAACAATTAATTCCAACACGGCATCGCCAAGGAATTCGATCCGTTCATAGAACTTCAGATTTTGGTGCGGGTG
>NZ_JBFLGB010000047.1:0-11573 GCF_041859915.1 Limosilactobacillus sp. | reverse complement strand
AATACCCGTTGGTTATGTCACTGTAGATGCGGTGCTTGGGATCACCCCCACATGCATGGGGAATACTGCACCACGGATCGCTAAACTCCAGCGCTATTAGGATCACCCCCACATGCATGGGGAATACATTTCGTTCTTTACGGGCAAGGCAATCGCCCCGGGATCACCCCCACATGCATGGGGAATACAATCATCAACTACCAGTGAATCGCCAAGCGGTGAGGATCACCCCCACATGCATGGGGAATACCTAGACTGTCCAGAAAAGGCATCATCGGTTGTGGGATCACCCCCACATGCATGGGGAATACTATGTCCTGGACCGACACCGGGCTGCGGAATCGAGGATCACCCCCACATGCATGGGGAATACACTAAAAGATCCCTACTACGACGCGATCCCTATATTTTGAAATCGTATTTTTTAATGAGTTTCTCTGCCAGTTGCATCGTTGCCTTCGCATCCGATAAAGCATTATGCGGCTGTTCGTTCTCAATCCCATACTTTGCAAGTATTGTTCCTAGATGATAATTATCGCAGAACTTATCAACTTGTTTAATATACGGTAAAATATCTACCATCTTGTTATTAAACTGAACCATATTATACCTTATAATTGCTGCTTGCAAAAAGCGTTCATCGAATAGTAAATTGTATCCTATTATTGGTATATTTTTCACGAAATGCTGCAAATCAATAATGGCTTCTTTGACTTCTACTCCCTTAGTGTTGAGCAAACGATTATTTAATTTAGTAACCCTAGCAATATCAGGCGGTATCGCTCTTCCTGGCTCCATCTTTATTAGGCGGTAAAATGAAGCTAACTGGCCATTTTCAATTTTAACCGCTCCAATTGAGATTATTTGATTCGTTGAAGGCGTTAGTCCTGTCGTTTCTAGGTCCAGGGCTGCAAAAGAAACACCACGTTCTCGTCGATGGCTACTAATCTTTGCTTGATGAAAACGGTAAGCATTACTGAAACCATGTCGCTCTTCCTCACTAGTCTGAAAGAGTGTTTTCATTAGCGGTATCCCATCGGCATCAACGACTTCTTTATCCCTCCGTGTTGTCCGAAATGTGTATCCCAATTCATTATTTGTATTATATACGAGAGTGGCTTCGCCTCGTCCAATGTTTTCGTTCACTCGCTGCCATAATCTCTCACGAACACGTGCACTGACGTTTCCAACATAAATTCCTGGCTGAATTTCCTGGCACCATTTAGTTAAATCACCGCGCAATGAATGTGGTACTTTAGTTAGCGTAATAACTATCAGTTTTCATCATCCTCATCATCAAACTCGTGATATTGAACACCAAACTTTTGCAGTCCCTGGCGATCATCCCATAGATGCATAGTCTCGGCAGGAATATCATCATCAATATCTAATAAGCTTTTTAGGTCGCGCACCATCTGAACCACTAGCTTACCGTTTGCAAAGACATCCCGCATTCCTCGTCTTGTCCAATCAACAATATCATTATTACCATGTTTGGCAGTCATCTCAAAGGCAACGGGGATCGAGTACTTAGCCTTGTATAGGTCTGCAAAATCATACACGAATGACATGTCGTGGCCTGTGTGTACAAAGCCTAATCCCGGTGAAGCTCCCAGCGCCACAATTACACTACAGCTTAACCCGTAAAGCGCCTGGTGAGCAGCGGTTAATGCCTTATTGATTGGCGTCGATGAATCAAAACTATCGACCTTGTACTCCCGACGATCCCACGGAACATTGGTTTTCTTCGATTGTTCAAGGTAAACTCGGCGAACTCGAGCCCCTTCTTTTCCTCGTAGTTGCTGCATAGTTAGCTTCGAAACGTCCTCCTTAGGAAAACGCATCTGATACATCTTCCGGGCTACAGCAACCCTAGTCCGTCGATTAGAAACCAGCTTAGCTTGCTGTTCTAAGAATCTTGATGAATGTCCTAGGGCACGCCCATGAGCATATTGGCGTACACCATGTTCGCCTACCCAGACGACAGCTATCCCGGTTTCACCGATTAGTTCCATGGCTCGATGGGTCACGTCAACACCAGGGCCAAGTAATAATACGCTCACCATTGCCGATGGAACAAATACTGTTCCACGTTGATCAGTTACGGTTACCGCACTGTCTTGACGATTCACCCGTGCATGCTCCAGGTATAAAAAAGATATTCGATCCTGGATACGGCCGAGTTCGTTCAATTCAGTTTTAGGGGCTCCATAATTACTTTTCATTGTCTATTTCCTTACAGGGATTACCGTTAGCATCCCCATACCATATGCTTTCTCACGACCAATTCCATGAATAAGAGCCTTTTTTAATCTGTCGGCGTCTGTAACTCTCAATTGACCTTCAAAGGCAACTCTGCTCAGCCGCACCCGACATCCGTGATATAAGACCGGCCATTGCCGGTTAACAATTTCGAATTGGTTACTACCATCCGACGTCGAAGGAACTTCAAACCCCGCCATCGCGGCTTTCGCCAATAGCCACCTTTTTTGCTGATCAACTGTAATATGTGGGTATACCTTACCATCGGTCCGATAGGTTGGATTAGCGACCAAGCGGAACCGCATCATTTCCCCCTCCCGGATTCGATCAACAAATGGCTGATAGTCCTTCGTCATTCCGGTACCAGCAACACCATATCGTTCTAATTCATCAAGCTTGGGCTTTTCTTGACTGACAATCAACAGATAGCGTTTCCCATGAAGTCGGTCGATCCGCCATAAGTGTCGTAAGCGTTCACTTTTCGCAATTTCATCAGGAAAGCTACTTTCCACCCAATTATGGTAAGCACCCAGATGACTTAAGTTTCTTATTTTTTGACGATTACTATCGTCAATTTCAACTCTTGATAAATACATAGCATCCCTTCTCATCTACTATATGTTTGCCATGATATCGTGCTCTGTGTCCAATTCTTTGAAATACTTGTTTTTTAAGGAGACATACATGCTTGTCACTGCACGATAGCTATGCCAACGATGATCCTGATTAAAGCTGCCAACGTTATCCTTAACAAATGAGTTCGATCTGCCATTCGGTATTAGGTTAGCATCAGCTAATATTTTAGCTGAATAAGCTGCCTGTTTTTGTCGCTGTTGATACCACTTTGCTGCCTGCCATTCATATGTTTTTAAAGTCTCTACTGGATTTTGGTCAGGAAAAATTCTTGTCTTCAACGGACCAGCCGGCACATTTGAACGCCGCCCCAAGTACGGCTGAAACTTAGGATGGCGCAAGGCATTATGAATCCGATCAATTTGCCCATCATCACCACTAATTGCAACAACAAACACCGCATCCTGTAAGTAATCCCGATAGGATAAGCTTCTGGGACGTTTAGGATCGTATTCGACCGTCTGAAAGTCCGTCATTGTTCGTCCTGGTTGGTCAACCCTAACCGCCATTTGAAGCTCACTGAGCTGAGAAATCCGTGAGTCATCTCTTCGATAGCCAAGCGCCGCCGCAATCATTCCTAAAACCGCACTCTTTGAGGGTGCAAGGTAGCTAGTCCGTCGACTGAATGATGCCTCGTTTCCATACGCTTGCAATGGCCCTGCAAGATTAATCGTTAGAGTTTTCATCGCTAACCCTCGTTTCAATCGTCTTTACGACATTATCAACCAGGTCGTCAATACCAGCTACTTGATTACCAATTTCTGAAATTTTATTCGTCAGAACATAAGTTGCCAATGGCTTTTCTACAAACGTTTGCGTCTCTTGATATTCCTCTTCCAACTTCTTTACAGAAGGCTGAGCATACCCATCCCGCGACTTAACAGGTTCTTCAAAAGCGGATACCAAGTTGACTGGTGTATCCGGACGAACAGTAATCAATACGTATTGTGGTATCGTCTTGTTGGCAAAAGTGTTCTGTTTCCCCGTCGGCATCGACATAATAAAGTCCTTGATGAAGAGGCCCAAGCCCTTAGCAGCAACGTCGGAATCACCTAGGCTATGAATTAGCTCATTCACGTTAACGTTGGCGTACCGATACAACGTTGCGGAATCGTACTCAATTGTCCCGATCATTGCTGAACCAGACTCCTCATCTTCCTTCTTATCATCCACCGCCGTGTAGTAGTCAAACTCAGGAACAATTTCATGTGTCGAAATTGCATGTGCAACCTGGCATGCCGCATCAACGTTTAATGACGGGTCATCGGCAACCATCCGCCCAAAGAGGGCCATATCTAAGGAGTATTCACTCTGCAAAGCTTTCTTAATTACCTTACCATCAAGTTCATCATTTTCCAGTGCGTACTTGGCCAACTTTTCGACTTGACCATTGCTCAACATCAATAAAGCCTTGGTCCGATTGGTCTTCTTATCCAGCTTGATTTTTGACTTATTAAAAACATCAATTGCTTTATTCAAAGCCTCTTCATCGCTCAGATTATTATCAAGTTCCTGCATTTTCTTAGCCAGCAGTAATGGTCCCCGGGTGGTACGAATACCTTCTAACCAGTTCGCACCATCACTTTGTTTACCGAAAGCTTTCCGCACTGCCCGTTTCCAACTCTGTGATGAAACACGTGAACGAGTTGCACCACCATAAATTGCGGTCTTTGGGGCACCCGTATCGTCTCGATTAATATTCGATGAAGGGACGGTCTGTAGCACATTGATATCGACGTATAAGTTTTGAGTATTCATGATGACTAATTCTCCTCTTTAATTTTTTTCATTCTTAGCAACATAGTAGTATTGTTGTCCCCACTTTAGGCAAATCTGACGGGCCAACTCACTGTTCAGCTGGAAGTAATAAAGATCTTGGGCAAGCCGGGCAAAGTCGATTGTCGCTTGGGATGACCTACTCTTCAGAATAGCAACGAGGTGATAAATAGTATTGATCACACTTTCTGGATTACTATTTCCCAGTACCGTTTGCACCCGTCGGTCAAGTGCCTGCCGAGTGTCCTCTACTTTTCGCAATCCAGATAGGGTCGTAAAAAGCTCCTGCCCATCTCCATCTTTACCGGCCGGTGCATAAACAAGGTGCTCACTGTTCTTGCCTTGCTGATAAATTGCATAGCAGCGTAACGCCGCATAAACGGCCTGCTCTGCATAGGTAGGCCTACCATCACGGCTAAGCTCTCCCTTCTCCATATTTGAAAGCAGCAGTGGCCAAACGGCGGTAGCATTTCGGTTCAAGATGCTGTTTGAACTTCGCAGTGCGGCTAGTGTCGCCTTGTCATATGCGCCGTCTGACCATAATTGCCTAATAATCCGAGCGGTTACGCTTCTAATTTTTGCCGTCATTCTTTTTACCTCCCAAGTCTAATGTCTTAGCCACCGAAGCCCTAAAGATTCGATAATAGACAAAAATGTTTATTAACTGATCGTCCTTATCTTTACCCCGAATCTCCAATGGTGTTGCACTGTTAAGTAGCTCTTTCGCGGTCGATGATGCAATTCTATCTACCGTCTTTTTCCAGTTGTTAACTTTTTCATCACGTTCATCATTATTGGTAAGTCCTGCTAACCATTCATAAAATGGCTGGTTCAGTTGCTCAAAAAACCTAGCAGATACTCTACCGGCAAAAGAACCAGGATCATTTAATCCTCGTAGGTTACCGGCATTATTAGCAAAATGCCAAACCAGGGAGCCAATCTTATCTGTCAGCTCAACCGTATCCTCTATTCGTTTAGGCCAAAAGTTTCGCTTAGTCTTATTTTCATCAAATAAAACATCGGCATTAATTTGCATCTCATCGGCAAATTCAGCCGCAGGTGATTGGGAGGTGGCGTTTCCATCATTAATCAACCCAACAGTCATCAAATGAAGCGGTAGGTCACGCCTAATAAATTTTCTTCGTTTTAGCACATTTAACCAGGTAACTATTCCAGGTTCACGGTCACCACTTGCACTGCCACTGGTGTTAATCCGAACGTATTGTCCAAAATTACGCCACATCGCCTTACCTAACGAATTTATCCAGCGGAGATTGGGCTTATACTCCTTCGTCTTTTTATCTTGTTTCCAAGTGGTCATCGGTTCCAAGAAGTTTTCCTCACCACTGAGCTTTGGTAATCCAGCACTGAAAATCTGAGGCCGATCATTATTCCATTCAATATGGATTGCCCGAGACCAAACAGTATATAGCTGAGCTAAGTTTTGTGGAAAATGATCATCCCGCCGTACCTGGATATAATCCATTGTGGAGAACTCCCAAACTGGTCTTTGATTAATCAGTTTCTCACTAAACTCCGAGTTCTGCGGAACGACAATCAAATTTAGTATCAAAGTGTCAAAAAGATTATTACCAACGACAAATACCGGATCTAATCCATACAACCAGCCTTTTGAAACCGAAAACTTCTCTTTGGCCGTTATCTTAGTCTTATCGGTCACAGCAGTGAAGTTCTGGTAGGTAATCAACCAACGGACTAATGCTTCTGGTGAAATATCGTCCTTGTGGATGGGCGTCTTAGGTGAAAAAATATCCGGCTTATTGTTACTTTCCGAAATGGTCCGATTCATCTGTTTAACAGCTACAGTTCCTTTCCCCTTGGCAACTACCTTATTTTGGGGAACGATGGAGTCATATTGCTCCTTAGTAACCTGATAGAAGGGAACTTCCTCATCAAAAAGGTCGAAGTGTTTTGAATATTTATGTAGATACTGAAGAACCACTTTGGAAAAATGCCCAGTTCGATAGAGCTTATGCCATGTGTTTAATAGTTCGTCCTCGATATGATGCCATTCGCTGTCGAAAGCATCCTCATCAAAAGAAGCTGGCCGCATTTGTTCATCGAGTTTAAGCCAATCATATGGTTGATCATCGGCACCATAACGCGAATAAACGGTTGTAAGGATTGCCAGTAGGAAGCGCAATATTGCAAGATCCTGAGCCTTCATTTCGCCAGCTAACTGACGATAATGCGCAGTATTAGTGAATAGCTCCTCCATTGATACTTCTCTTTCCTGGTTTTGGTCGTCAATCACCTTTATCCAGGGTTCAGTTACCAAGTTAAAATGTTTTTCACTCATCTTCCCCATCCTTTTTGTACATAAGTCCTAGGTCCTTAGAATAGTGAATCTGCCAACCATTAAAATCAGCTTTAAAGTTTTGATCCAACGGCAACGCGATCATCCCCTTCAGCCAAATGCTGTCCTGCCAACTATGGTAGTACTTCTCAGTCAGCCGTTCGAGTTTTTCAATGGTCTTAGCGATGTCAGGTGTTACCGCATTTGGTAAACGAATCAATTGTTGGGCAACGACATCGTCAGAAACATCATCTAGGCTCCGACCGTCCATCAGATAGTCGCCGCTTGGAGTATGTTGAACCAGTACCACCTCAATTGACTCCTTGATATCACGCACAGCTGCTTCCGCGGTTGCGTCATTATCGATACCCTCACGATCACGGTCGAGCCAGCCATGAATATCCTCATCGGGATAAGGGGTGGCAATTTGATAGGCTTTAGCCTTATTCTCTTCTTTTTCGACCACAACCTCCTCATCACGCCGCGGTTCTTCAATCCCAGGAATATCGTCATCTGTTTCTGGATCATATACAGCTTGAACTAATTTAGAGATATCATTAGGTAATTGGACAGTGTCAGGAAGAAAATGATCTGTCTTCATCAACCAATATTTCTCGTAGATGGCTTCGTTGGCATCCCCATAGTCACCCAGAGAATTAATGCCAAGAACATAGGTTGTTGGTGTCACGAGCTGCTGCGGACGTTTAATATTATGACGGTGCATTCTTCCCATCCGCTGTAAAACCAGGTCCATCGGTGCAATATCAGTAAATAGAACATCGAAGTCGATATCAAGCGATTGCTCAAGCACCTGGGTGCCTATTACCACCATCTTTTCAGGACGATTGGCGCCTTTACCAATACATTTTTGTAGTTTTTCTTCCAGGTTAGCTCGATCCGTCGCCAGGAAGGCTGAATGTAAAAGAAGTTTAGGGATGCCTTCAGGAACCATTTCGTATAGCTCTTGCGCCCGCTTAACAGTGTTTACGACGACACCGGCTACTCCGCCATCTTTTATGGTATCGACTACCTTCTTCATCAACTGTTTATCTTCACAATTTAGCCGAACAATTTTGACCTTCTTAGGATCAGATGTTTGCGGAAAATCATCGAACTGCTTTACCTTTTCACCATCAAGGTAAGTCAGCAGTGGATAGGCCTGGCTTTCTTGCCAATCACCGTGATCATGCAGCTTATGACCATACTTTCCACGATAATATGCTTCGATTAATTCGGTCCGTTTTTTCTTCGGTAAAGTAGCCGAGAGTGCAATTACTGGGATATGGTATGCCCCCAGCCATTGGAGAGCACGGTTTAGATAAGAATCCATATACGTGTCATAAGCGTGGACTTCATCAATAATTACCACCTTACCGCTCAGCCCAAGATGACGCAGGAAAAGGTGTTTCTGTTTCAAGCTCATTAGAAGTAAATGATCAATCGTCCCAATTGAAAAGTCAGCCAACATTGATCTTTTGCCGGAAAACCAACTATTTACTGCCACCGAACCTTGATCATCAATGTTTTCCGCCCGTGGTAGTTTACGGTTTTCTTCATTAAATTGTGCCTTTCCATGCATCAATTTAATTGGCAAAACTGTATTTTCTTCCTTAGCAAGACTATCAACCCATTTGTCAACTCGACTAAACATTGCATTACTAGTAGCCTGCGTTGGTAAGCCCATAAATAGTCCTGTTATGTTCTTCGTAAAGGACAATTGCTCTGCTGCCGTCAGAGCAATCTCAGTCTTACCAATCCCCATCGGCGCCTCAATGATAATCATACCAGGATCATTAATTTTACCGATGACTTCAGACATTAAATGTTGGACGACCCGAGGCTTAAATCCCCATCGTTGTTGATAATGGCCGTCAACATCAGCTATTGGTTGGGATAGCCAATGACCACTAATATCCCAAGTGTTAATTGCGTGCTCCAAGCGTGCCTTCATATCTAAATCTTCAAAGCCCTGTTCTAGACGAATCAACGGGAACATTGGTTGAGCTAAATCATCGTTAAGATACTCGCTGGAGGCAATCCAATCAGCCATGATAAGTAGGCCCGTCAACAGAACTGCCTGTTCTTGGCTAATAGTTGGAACTTCTTCTAGTTTTGCATATCCAGATAAATGTAAGCCATAATTTATCAGTTCCCGATGTACCTTTTCCCAATTTTCTTGTATTTGATTGTCTCTATCTGATTGGAGGTAATTGCTCGTATAATCACAAATTTGATCATAAGAATCGAAATTTTGGCCAGCTGGTTTACCATGGTGGGCACCAACGATTGCACCCACTGAAACATCCAGGCCATTTTCTTCCAATATTGTTTCTCCGGCAATCGCGTGTGGTGACTTTCTCCGGTCAGAAGGCATAAAATCACTCAGGTCTGTGAATCCATGCCGAAGCAGTTTCTCCAGGAGCTCACTATCAAGCTCCTGATCACGGTTGTATGATGGCTTAGTCTGAAATGCTGGCGTTGCCTTACCGATGTCATGAAAGAAGCCAACGAATTTAATAAGGTGTTCGATCTCATCCTGCGATAACTTTTCTTTTATGATCAATTGCTGATTACCATTCAGCCAATGGTTATATAGCCAGTTAATAACGTTTTGTGTATCAACTAAGTGTGCTACCAACGGAAGCCACAATTCCTGACCATCACGATTCTCCTTCTTCGCCCACAAAGAAGAAGCACGTTTAGTTAATTCTGCCAATAATTTCACCCCATCTTTAGTCTCTCGAAAACGCTTACCTCAATTCTACCCATGTTTATTTAATAAAGCAAAGGCTATTTGTTTACTATCCAAAGTAAATTATACTCATTGCTTGCACCGAAGTAATTTATTACCCCCATAATATGGGGAATAGGTGATAGTTTTAGATGTACTTCAGATCAATGAAAGGATCACCCCCATATACATGGGGAATACGTCAGCTGGTCGTTGCTGAACTGCTGAGAAATAGGATCACCCCCATATACGTGGAGAATACCCTTGGGAACCAATGAGTAATCCATGCCATGTGGGATCACCCCCATATACGTGGGGAATACCAATTGCAAGACGTTAATCGCGGTTTGAACGAAGGATCACCCCCATATACGTGGGGAATACTAACGGTGAATAGCGTACTTAATCAAAGTTAATGGATCACCCCCATATACGTGGGGAATACATCAAGGCTTCCGGCATTCGATCACCCCACTTGGGATCACCCCCATATACGTGGGGAATACTGGCATGATGTAACGACTGGGCATTGGTCACGGGGATCACCCCCATATACGTGGGGAATACTACCTGAAGTTCACCTCACCATCTATGGCCGGAGTCCCTGATCGGTTAGTCCTCCTGCCTGATGGTCACATGGGCTTTGTAGAGATGAAAGCTCCCGGTAAACGCCCCCGACCACTCCAAGTGCAAAGGCTAAGCCAATTAAAACAACTTGGCTACCAGGTCTTTGTTTGTGACCAATTTGGACAGATTGGAGGAATGCTAGATGCAATACAAACCGCATGAATACCAACAATACGCAACTCAGTTTATTCTGGATCATCCTGTGGCAGCAATCTTGCTTGATATGGGACTAGGTAAAAGCGTCATTACCCTAACTGCTATTAAACAACTTATTCAGCAGGGGAAAGTTCAACGGGTATTAGTTATCGCTCCACTGCGCGTGGCTAAACAAACCTGGCCAGAAGAAATTGAAAAATGGGACCACTTAAAAGGCCTTAACTATTCAGTCGTCACTGGTTCTAAGCTTCAAAGGATCAAAGCACTGCAGCAAGATGTCGACATTTATATCATTAATCGGGAAAACTTAAAATGGCTAATTGAATCCTCTGGTACTTCCTTTGACTACGACATGTTGGTGATCGATGAACTCTCCAGTTTTAAGTCTTACCGCTCGCAACGCTTCAAAGCCCTCAAACGAGTGCGACCACTGATTAAGCGCGTGGTTGGCTTAACAGGCACACCGTCGTCTAATGGCTTGATGGATCTGTGGGCGGAATTCCGCGTGCTGGACATGGGCCAACGACTTGGCCGCTTTATCTCATCTTACCGGATGAACTACTTTGACCCCGACAAACGCAATATGTATCAAGTCTTCACTTACAAGCCAAAGCCCGGTGCTGAACAAAGTATCTACCGCGCCATTGATGACATCACCATTTCTATGAAGTCTAAGGACTACTTGAAGCTGCCACCATTAACTATGAACACCGTTCCGGTAAAAATGAGTGATAGTGAGCAGGCTATCTATGATGAGCTTAACGCCCAGCTAGTAGTTTCAACCCAGGGTAAACAAATCGATGCCCTCAACGCAGCCAGTCTATCGAATAAACTTTGCCAGATGGCAAATGGTTGTGTCTACGACGACCAGCAGCAGATTGTTCAAATTCACCAGCGAAAACTTGATGCCCTTGAAGATTTGGTTGAAGCTGCTAATGGTAAACCTGTCTTGGTAGCTTACTGGTTCAAACATGATCTAATCCAGATTAAAAGTCGTTTCAAGGTTCGTGAGATCAAAACACCCCGTGACATTCAGGACTGGAATGCCGGTAAGATTCCTTTAGCTTTGAT
>NZ_JBFLGB010000002.1:0-83497 GCF_041859915.1 Limosilactobacillus sp. | reverse complement strand
CCTAATAATGGTATAGTCAAGGTCACTATTTTCAATTATGTCGGCTGCCTTTCTATATGGGCGTAAAATCATATTATGATATGGATCAGGAGATTCACCTAACCAAGCAGGAATTTCTTGATAGATACCCATCGTGGTGATGAAGGCTAAGCGCTTAACTCCTACTGTATTCATTACCTTAACCAAGTGTTTAGCAAAAACATTCATTCTACCTGAAAGAGCAGCAAAGACAAAGTCAACTCCTTTTAATGCCACTGCTAATTCCTGATCATTAGTAACATCGAGTTGGGTAGCTTCTTCCCGCCCAAGATCATCAATGGTAATTTCTTGGGGATGGCGTGAAGCTAACACTAAATCAGCTTTAGTTTTCTTCAATAATTCTGGTGCCACTACCGAACCAATCGAACCGGATGCACCGATGATTAAAACCTTCGTCATTTGTTTCCTCCATTTCTGAAATCATGTAGTTTAATCAGCAGGCTTGAAGCTAGAAAAAGCACTTTTCTGGGCTTCCAGTGACATCGTGAAGTACCGCTGATGCTTATCCAAAGCATCAATTGCCTGCATTTCATCAGGGGTTAATTTAAAATCAAAGACATCAATATTTTGCTTTAAATGTTCCGGATTAGTTGACTTTGGAAAGACAATGAATCCCTTTTGAATATGCCAACGTAAAATAATCTGAACATTCGTCTTACCGTATTTTTTAGCTAATTTGGTAAAGACCGGTTCATTAATCAACTTAGGGTCACCATGACCAATTGGATACCAAGCTTCAAATTTAGTATCATATTGAGCCATCCTTTGTCTTAATTCTTTTTCTTGATAATAAGGATGAAGCTCAACTTGCATGACCGCCGGCTTAACTTCGGCATTAGCTAATAAATTATCTAGACGTTTACCAGAGAAGTTAGAAATACCAATGCTACGAACCTTTCCTTCTTTAACGGCTTTCTCCATGGCCTTCCAGGCACCAATATAATCACCAAATTGTTGGTGAAGCAAAAGCAAATCGATGTAGTCAGTATCAAGCCGATTAAGCATCTTATCAATTGCCTTGGGAGTCTTATCCTCACCATAATCACTCGGCCATAATTTAGAAGTAATCCAAATATTATGACGATTAATGCCATTCTTCTTAACTGCACGGCCGACTCCACGTTCATTTTGATAGGCATGAGCAGTATCAATATGCCAATAGCCAAGTTTTAACGCTTCGCTAACTGCTTCTTCAGTTGCATTGTCGCCGTTGATCATATAAACACCCAATCCAAACTGTGGGATCTTCGCACCATTATTCAAAGTTACATAATTTTGTCCATTATCAGTCATTGTAAAAAATCTCCTTTCAATACATTTTTGCTTTTGAAGCGATGATCTGCCAATGATTATCCTTCTTTATTAATTTGCTAATTGACTCTAACCGCCACTTATTACGAAAACCATAAACACGTGCATCAAGTACTGCTTTTAAATCAACAGTAGCGTGATTTGTATTTTTCATAACCACAGTCAAACCATCTTCCCGACTTGAATAATACTTCATGCGTCCAAGACTGATTTGACGGAGCCATTCGTCTCGTGTCTGCTTAGCACCAGTAATATGCTCCATCACTGCATCAGGAGCAATCACCTTTTTAAGAATCGCTTGGTCATTGTTAAGCATTGCTTGATTTTCTTTTCTAATTGTTCTTTTAATTAAATCTTGTTCCCTTGTTTTTAAATCATCCATTAAGACACCTCTTTTGCTTTTACCTCGCTCTTCAACAATCATTATGCCAAAATATAATACGAAAAAAATGGGCAGTTTGGGAGCATGAGTGACTTATGCCACGGTTTGGGCAAAAGTGGGTAATAAAAAAACTCTGAGTACCCGGATGAGATAAAATTCCATCTGATACTCAAAGAGATCTAAATATTCCGCGGGAAATTTTCAGTTAACGGCAATACTCCTATAAAATAATTTAGTATTAATGAAAATGATAAGCGTTTGACATTTACACAAACAAGTGTATCATGCAAAATGTAAGCGATCTCAGAAAGGCGGCTAAACTATGCAAAAACCTGACTCAAGTAAATTTGTCCACGTTACCAACCAGCGCTATCGACAGCATTATCATATTATGACTCCCGGCGGCTGGCTAAATGACCCCAATGGTCTCTGTTATTTCAAGGGTTACTACCATGTTTTCTATCAATTTCACCCATACTCTTCACAATGGGGACCGATGCACTGGGGCCATGTCCGTAGTCACGACCTCGTTCATTGGGAGCAACTACCCATTGCCCTGATTCCCGGTGATCCCGAAGATAGTGGTGGTTGTTTTTCTGGTTCGGCTATTATTAAAGGTGATCGACTCTACCTAATCTACACTGGTCATCACTATTACGGTGACGGGGATCCCGATCATTTCTGGGAGAATCAAAATCTAGCATACAGTGATGATGGCGTTCACTTCACCAAGTATCAACATAATCCAATCATTGAAGCGCCGGCCGACAACACCCAACACTTCCGTGATCCAAAGGTTTGGGAACACGATGGGGCTTACTACCTCGTTCTTGGTAGTCAACATCAAGGTGATAAACTCGGCCGGATTCTATTATACCGATCTAGTGATCTCCTTAACTGGAAACCATGCGGTCCCATTATCCAATCGCAAGGTAAAAGCACTGAAGGTTGGATGTGGGAATGCCCTGATTTCTTCTCTCTCAATGGCCAAGATGTTTTAGTCTATTCTCCAATGGGAATCCAGCCCCAAGGCAAGCGCTTTTTGAACCTGTCTCAAGTCTGCTACCGAATTGGTCACTTAGACTATCGGACTCATCATTTTATCGGGACTCCTCAACAAGAACTTGACCACGGGCATAACTTTTATGCCACTCAGAGCATGCTTACGCCAGATGGTCGCCGAATTCAATTTGGTTGGCTGAGTCCCTTCAACGAAAAGATACCAGAACAAGCAGACGGTTGGGCCGGTAGCCTGACATTGCCCCGGGAGTTAACCCTGGTTAATAACATCCTTCATGTTCGTCCGGCACAAGAACTGACTGCCTTACGCAACCATACTGATATTAATGGTAATATCAACGTTAACGGCCAACAGGACTTAACGGTCACCAATCCTCAACACACCGAATTAATATTTAACTTTCAAGAATCGCCGCATGATTTTACCTGGCTATTAAACGCTGGGCAAGAAATTCTTATCAAGCTTACCTATCAAGACAATCAATTAACCCTGACACGCCAGGGTAAGGATCCATACCGCTACGCCACTGTTAAAGGCCTCCAAGATCTGCACATCTTCATTGATACCAGTTCCGTAGAAATCTTTGCTAATGACGGGGTGGCAGTCTTTACCGAACGTTATTATGCCAATGAGCCAGTTAAACTAGCTGTTGCTGCTACAAAGGAATGCCAACCTGCAGTCCAAGCCTACCAGCTCAAATAGTGTTAGCTAAAAGAACAACCCCAAATAACACTGGATAAGCGTTACTTGGGGTTGCTTTTTACTTAGAATACAAAATTTATGCAACTTGGGCTGCAGCTACTGGTTTTTGAGGCTTTAAGAAGGCACCCGTAATAATGGCCAAGATGGTAACCAAGAATGGGAAGAACGTCCAAGGAATAAACTTTAATGGGTCAATCTGTAAGGCGCCGGAAATGAAGACTCCGGAAACTGACCAAGGAATGATCGCGTTAACGGCCGCCCCGGCATCATTGAGAATCCGGGTAAGGAACTTCCGCTGTAGTCCTAACCGGTCAAAGGATTTCAAGAAAGACTGACCCGGCAAGATAATGGCTAGGTAGTGCTCCCCAACTAAGACGTTAACACCGATACAGGTCACGGCAACGGCGGTAGTCAGCCGTCCCGGTGTCATAATGGACTTAGAGAGGTGATCAATGATGGCCCCAATGATATTGAACTTAATTAACAGGCCCCCAAGCGCTAAGGCAAAGATAATCAGGGCCAGCGATGTCAGCATACTAGCAATTCCACCCTTAGAAAGTAAGGTATCAATGGTCTTGTCACCGGTATGAGAAACAAAGCCCATCATAATCGTCTTAGTAATCGTGCTAATGCTAGTAGCAGGAGCGTGGATCCAACCTAAAAGTGCGGCAAAAAGAGAACCCAGACCTAGCGATGGGATAGCAGGGACTTGCAGGATCGCAAGAATGATCAATAAAACAACTGGTAGCATTGCCCAGCCAGAAATCCAGAAGCCATTCGCCAAGCCACGCATCATTTGATGAACAGCGGCCAGGCTAACGTTCTTAGAATTAAGGCCTAGAATAGTGTAGAGAATAACACAGATTGCCCAGGCAGGAATATCGGTAATCATTAAGGCCTTGATGTGTTCGTAAATGCTGATCTTACCAACGCTGGCCGCTAAGTTAGTGGTCCCAGACAATGGTGAAATGTTGGATCCACAGAAGGCACCGGAAACAATTACCCCAGCGGTTAGGCCTGGATTGATCTTCAGCGTGGCACCGATCCCGATGAAGGCGATCCCCATCGTTGAAACGGTGGTAAAGGAACTCCCGCAGGCAACCCCAACTAAAGTACAAACGATAAAGACCGTCGGCAGGAAGAACTTAACCGAGATGATCTTAAAGCCAAAGTACATGATTGTCGGGATCGTTCCCGAAAAGATCCAGGTAGCGATCAAAACACCAATTGACAAGAAGATGATTAGTGGATCAACTCCAGCTCGGAGCCCACTCCGCATCCCTTCCATGACGGTGTTCCATTTGAATCCCCGCAAACGACCATAAATGGCTAAAAAGGTAAAGGCGATAAACAGCGGTGCTTGCGGCTGTTGCTGTCGAACGATAATCAGGTAGCCTAGGATACACAGGATGACAATTAAGACAATTAAACTTTCATCAAAGCTAAAGACTGGTTCCGGTCGTTTAGCAGATTTCTTAAATAAACTCATTATTACTCATTTCCCCTCAATTTCAATCAAAAAAAGCCAACTGGATCAGCGAGACGCTCGGCAATCCAGTTGGCAATCTTTCACAAAATAGTAATTATTAAGGAGACCACCCTGCTAGGTTGTAGTTAACACCTAGCAGGGATGCAATTAACACAACGCTGCTTAGGTGCGAACGCCTCTGTCCGCACCTAAGAGGCACAGACAATTACGCGGTATAATAAGCATCGTTGCTATAATACTTGGTTGTGTTAAATGCATGTTGATTCATTCTGCTTCGTTCCTTTCGTGATTTGTTGCTATTATTAAAACATTCTCATTTTGATTTGTCAACATCTCATTCAAATTTAATTTAAAAGAATTAAAAAGAAAATTTGTTCCACATGAAACACTTACGCTAACTTGCTTATTATTGGCTTATGTCATTGTCAATTTGTTTTTCTCTCCACCAAAGGTTTAACTACCTCCCCAAGTCATGGTGAGTGCTTTTTAATTTGCGGTAAATTAGCATTATAATAAGTCCTAACTAAGGGGGCAAAGTAAATGGCAAAGAAAAAATCAGTCTTTTCCAAGGATGTCGTCTTAGTAATGATGGCATCCTTCTTCTTCATGTTTTCTAATATGTATTGTAACCCGCTAATCAATGGCTATGCGAAGGAGCTGGGAGCTTCCAGTGCCTTTGCCGGCTTTATCGTCGGCATAATGAGCATTGTGGCGATGTTTCTTCGACCAATCGTCGGTAACTTAACCGATCGTTTTTCCAAATATCGGCTTGCCTTTTGGGGTGGACTGCTTTCCTTCATCGGGGTTGCTGGTTATATCGTGACACCCAATAGTGGACTAATGCTGGTCTTTCGTCTAATCAACGGAACCGGCTACGTCCTCTGCACTGTCTGTATGACCACTTGGCTGACCTATTTAGTTCCGCTAGCCCATGTTGGTGAGGCAATGAGTTTTTACGGAATCATGAATGCCTTGGCAATGGCCTTTGCACCAGCGGTTTCAATCAACCTCTATCACGTTGTTGGTTACCGACTAGCAATCATCATCTCGGCGGTCGCCGCACTTTTTGTTATCGTTACGATTCAATTTGTTTCCGATCGTGCCCAACCGAGCGCTAAGCAGGTGGCGGCGGCTAAATCCGGACACCTAAAACTGATTCAAAAAGATTGTGTTCCCATTGCGGCCATCGTTACCCTAATTGCGATGCCCTACTTCGTTACCCAGGCGGATATTGTTACTTATACCGAGCAAGGTCACCTTTCATTAGCGGTCGGCTTCTACTTTCTTATTTACGCGGCAGTTCTCATGCTGAGTCGGATCTTCTTGCGCAACCAGTTCGATACCGTTCGTTTTGGTGTCTGGTTGTACGTCGGTGTAGTGGCTATTATCTTCTATCTAACCATGCTAGTTATAATGAAAAATAACTGGGAAATGGCTCTGGCGGCTGCGGGGATGGCTTTTGGTTATGGAATTCTATATTCCGTTTGCCAGTCCACCTGTATGATGGTTGCCCCAAGTAGTGAACGGGGATTAGCTTCCGCAACTTTCTTCTTGGGCTTAGACATTGGAATGTCCTTTGGTCCCATCATCGCCGGTTTCGTTGACACTTACCTACCAATCAAGTACTTTTATGTCGTTTGGTTAATCACCGCGCCACTGATCCTATTAATCTACTGGTTCCACCGCAAACCCCTCAATGCCGCAGTAACTCACCACTAATTTGCTAACATAAAAAATAACGATGCATTTTTAACAGAATTGCACCGTTATTTTTTATTATCTTCTTCAGTTTCTTTCTTTATAATGCTGCCAGCCCGTTGAAAAGGTAAAGGCAAAGGCACTAACCAGAAAAATTATCAGGATAATTGCTTGGAGCCACTTAGCGGCGTGTAGGCTATAACTGATTACTAATAAAATTAAGCTAATCAAGGCCACAATGGTAGTTGCTCGACGATTTTTCAAGAAACTCATTTATTTTTCGTTCCTTTCACAGTTTTCCTAATTCTAACACAAATTAGTTATTATTTGACCGCTGACGGCGTAAAAGCTCATTAAGCACTTCTTGAAGAGTAATCTTACTCATTCGCTCAAAAGCAGCCTGTTCAATTTCACCGTACAAATGACTAAGGGTATCCTGAATATTACTACCAACAACACTCTGCGGATTAGTTTTGGGATCAACATGCAAAAAATGGTGATCCATCTTAAGAGCTTGAAAAATATCCAGCAGGTTAATTTTCTGGGGAGTCTTAGCCAAAACAGGTTTAGCAGCGCCTTGCTGAGTCTCAATCAGGCCGGCTTCTCGCAGGTCAGACATCAGCTTGCGAACGACACTCGGATTAGACCCAATGCTATTAGCGATCGCCTTACTCGATAAGTCACCAGTCCTAAAAATGTAAAGGTAACTTAGGATATGAATTGCATCACTGAATTTATATGAATATTTCATAGTGTCCTTATTTTAACTTGTTGTTTTATGATGGGCAAGTGCTGCTACAATGTCAAATCATCGGTAGGTATATCAACTTTCGCCAAAAGCAACGATGCTTATTAAAAAGATTTTACTAGCGTCACGCCTACTTAGCCATATAAATAAAAGCCGTTAGCTTCGCGCGGATTGATCCTTAACGGTTGTAAAGAATCACTTATCTTAATATTCAATAATCGTCGAGTCAAATCTGCTAATGGCAATTCTTTTGCTTGCTCTCGTGAGACAAATCTGGCCGACCTCATTTGGTTGTCTTACAATTTCCCCACTAGCATATCTCAAGCAAAAAGTTACGTACACATCATGACTTTTCTCGCTTGGTAATTCAGCAATTGAAACTATTCGCTGTGGTTGGGTAATGATGCCCGTTTCTTCTTTGATTTCACGTTGAATTGCCACTTTCATCGTCTCTTCTTGTTCAACATAACCACCAGGAATTGTCCACCTTCCTTTTCCCGGATTTTGAGCACGTTGAACCAACAATATTTGATCACCCTTAGTAACAATTCCACCAACACTGATACTTTCTTTGCTCCACAAAACGTAATGGCAATTAGGGCAAACTTGTCGTCGCCGTCCACCACATTTTTGCCATTTCAAGTGTTCGCCACACCTAGGGCAATAATTAAACATCCACGATCACCTATTTCTTAATGATTTCCCATTTCTGCAATAAATTTTTAATTGCTTGGGCCACTTTTCCTTCCTGATGTCGATAAATATGCCCGGTATTAGGGATGTATACTAATTCATTTTCACGTGAAGTTGGCAAATGATTATTAATGTTTTCTAAATAACGTACTGGTGAACCGCCAGCAAAGCGGTCATACATTCCAATAAGGAGAGCACCTGAATAAGGTATCTTAGCTAGTTGGTCAGCTCCACCATTCTGACTAACATGAACGTTATTGAGCGTATCGTCATGCAACCAACGATTAGCATTAGCTGCGGTACTTGTTAACCAACGAAAAAGCCGAAATGGTAATATCTTAGTACTATTCCCACTACTCAAACGTTCATTAATCATTTGTCGCTGACGTTTAGTGATGCTTTTTCTCAATACTTCAACATTAACTGGACTCATTAATAGGAAGTGGTCAATTGACGGCTGATGGTAGGCAAGATAGTGAATAACCTTGTTTGCGCCAAATGACTGTCCACCTAATATAGTGTGCTGGTAACCGACATTGTGGGCGTAATTAAGATAAGCTGCCACATCATCATCACTCCGTTGAAAATCTTCATCAAACGCTCCGTATATTTCTTTTTTCCCTGTCTTTTTGTTAAAAGTTACAACCCGATTGAAGGCATCTCGAGTGTGACCAACTATTAAATCAACATTTTCCTGCTGTAATTTTTTACCAATAACCGTATAAAAGGGATTATTACGAATGTTTCCCTCAACACCAGTAATTAAGATTACCACGGCTTGGGCGCCAGGCGATTTAAAGATATTCCCCTTTAATACCGTTCCCGTGCGGGTAGTCACTTCTAACGCTCTTAACATCATTCACCCCTTCTTCCACTTAGTCTTCTTAACTGGACGTGGATTATGAATTGCCATGTCTATATGATCACGTTCCGCCTGCAACATTGCAGGTGTATAGCGATAATGAGCAGCATGCTTCCAGTTAAATTTAGTCTCAATCTGATCTTCATTACCACTCTTAATCAAATCAATCAAATCTGGATTTAGCATCACGGCTCGTCCAACCGCTATTAAATCAGCCCAACCAGTATTGTAAGCATCGAGAATCTGGTCAGCTGTCTTTAGTGAACCAACCCCAATCAGCGGCAATTTTCCATTAATTCGCTCATGATAAATTTGCATCCGTGTTAATTTTCTATCAGCACCTCGCCGGGGATGAGAATAGAAGTTTAACAAGGAAACATGTAAGTATTGCAATGGCTTCTTAACTAATTCATCAACCAACGCTAACGTATCCTTCATAGTAAAGCCTTGCCGGGGGCGTTCTGGAGAGAAACGATAGCCAATAATGAAATCAGGACGATTATGCTTGGTCCGCATTTCATCAATTGCATCGATAATCGCTAACGGAAATTTGAGCCGGTTAGCAAAGCTTCCGCCCCATTCATCTTTTCGGTGATTGATATTGCCAGCAAAAAACTGTTCTACCAGCCACCCATTTGCGCCTTGAATTTCAACGCCGTCCATTCCTGCACGAAGTCCTAATTCTGCCGCATTTGCAAAGTTAGCAACCATCTGCTTAACCTCTGTACCGGTCATTGTCCGTGCACGACCGCGGCGATCACCAGTTGGCGCCACGACAGGGTATCCTTTCGTCATCCGTTTCTTGGCTTTATATCCTGAGTGCGCCAATTGCATAATAATCTTTGCCCCTTGTTGGTGAGCAATCTTGACGTATTCTTTCAGGGTCGCAAGGTTGGACTCACTAAAGGCGTTCGGTGATTCAAAGCCAATTCCATTAGGTGCAACGTTAGTAAATGGCATAATATACATTCCAAAGCCCCGAAAACGGTCACGCCAAAATTCACGAGCTGTTGGTGTTAATTCTCCATTATCACCAGAATCATAAATTGTCAGTGGTGCAACCACTAAGCGGTTCTTAATCTCAACACCGTTATTAAATACATAGGGTTTAAAAAGCACTTTATATTTTTCCTTCATTGGATCATTCTCTCCTTTCTCCCTAGCTAGTATCCCCACAAACGCAATAGTTTTAATAATTCATCAGCCAATTGTTGTTCTTTTTGTTGGTAGGTATGGCCTGTCCGAGGAATAATAATTAATTTATTTTGGCTTGCAGTCTGCATATGATTATTAATATTTTTAAGGAACTTTTGAGGGTCACCGTACGTGAAGCGGTCGTAACCACCAATCACTAGCGCCCCATTCTGGGTGACCGCAGCCACCTGCGAAAAATCCTTTTCCGGTTCAACGTGCACATTATTCAAAATATTATCGAAGACCCATTGATAGTCAGTATTAGCAGTTCCTGGAATCCAACCAAGCAAGTCAAAGGACATTCTTTGGTCCCCCTGGCCACGCCTTTTCTGTGTCAGGATTGCGGTCTTCTCTTTATCGGTCACCACACTAGTCAGATATTCTAAATTAGCGGGACTTAAGAAAATGAAATGCTTGATTCGTGGATCATGGTGACGTGCAAGGTAGTAAATAACCTTATTCGCGCCTAGTGAATGGCCAGCTAAAATAACATTCTGGTATTTCTGCTGATAAACGTAATCTAGGTAAGCTTCGATGTCTTCATCAGTATTATGGAAATCTTCATTCCATGACCCAATCATTTCCTGCTTGCCAGTCTTAACATTTAATGTTGGCATTTCACCAAACGCATCAGCAGTTTGTGCATAGATAAAATCAATCCCGGCGGTCGACAATGTTCGGCCAATATTGACATAAAAGGGATTAGAATAAAAGTTCCCATGAATTCCGGTGATCGCAATCACTACTGTTGAAGAATGAGCTTGCCGGGGCGCATCAAATAAGACTCCTGTTAAAACACTTCCCCGCTTGGTTGGAAGTGATAATCGTTTCATTATTTTCCCTTTTTCCCTTATTTTTTACGATAAAAGATAGTTGATTTGACCTTCTCCTTTGCTAATGGACTATTCTTTAATTGTTCAATAATCGTCTGCTCTTCAACATCAAACGCGGCTTTTAGTTCAAGACTTGAAATATGCGGGTGACGGTCAATAAAAGATTTAATTGCCTCCGCACTGAATCCCACCTGGTGTTCTTGGACCTCACCATTTGTAGCTTGCTTAATTATCTTCTGCCAATCACAATATTTGGGAAGTCCCTTAAGAAGCAAAGTTTTACCTTGATAGGTGAGAATATAAGCTGGCAATTGGTTAATCTTCATTTGTTGCATAATCTGTTGTTCCTGTGCTAATTGATTTTTCACAACCGCGGAATTATAACGTTGACTAAATTGCGATTGACCTATACCAAATTTTTTAGCCAATGCAATTAAATATTTAGGATCATTAGTTTGGCGATCCGCCACGACAGTATCATATTGCATTTCATAAAGGGCTTGATCTTCTAACCGTTCGTCATTGCCGGCGATTGCTCGTAAGCCCAAATCAAGTGGTACTGATGAAAGATGATGCTCATCAAACAAGGGCTTATCGCCACCCATATAAATTGGCATGCCCGCAATTTGTTCTTCCTGAAGGTAAACCTGCATTAGTCGGGTCCAGTATTGGTTAAGTGCAACCCGTTTTCCATACTTTCGGGAAACATTATGATCAACCAGGTCGTAAACGTTTTTTACTAGTTGACCCATCATGAATTTAAAATCAATTTGGCTTCCATAGTGCGTTTCTAATTTTCGCATTGTCGGCCACGTTTCCCATAGCATCCCCATCATCGGGTCAGCAACTGTTGTAATCGTTAATTTTGTCATCATTTTTACCTCTCATTATCGTTGCTTAACTTTTGGAAACATTGCATTTCCTGCCAGCGTTCCGTAAAGCATTGCTGGCGTAAAGCGGTAGGAATCCATCTTGTTCCAATCAAATTCACTTTGGACTTCATCTTCCTTACCATCTTTAATCATCTGTACAAGATGCGGGTTCAATTCTACCGAACCACCAACGGCTAAGAAGTCAGCCCAACCAGTCTCAAAAGCCTTTAATCCATTCTCTTCCGCGAAAAGATCACCGACACCAATGAAAGGAAGACGGCCATTAATGCGCTTGTGTACGGCCTCCATTCGCGTCATATGATGGTCTCCGCCACGGCGAATCTTTTTATAGAAGTTCCACAATGAAATATGAATATATTGCAAGGGCTTTTCAACCAATCGATCAACAAGGGCGAGAGTTTCTTTCATAGTCAAGCCGTTTTTGCCAGGTTCCTCCGGTGAAAAGCGATAACCAACAATAAAATCAGGACGATTATACTTTCGCCGAACCTCGTCAACCGCATCAATAATTGCTAGTGGGAAGTTAAACCGCTTTTCCATCGTTCCTCCCCAGTGATCTGTCCGCTGGTTATAGTTAGCAGAAACAAATTGTTGAATCAGCCAGCCATTTGCCCCGTGAATTTCAACCCCATCTAAACCGGCACGAATCGCTAGTTCAGTGGCATAGGCAAATGAATGGATAATTTCACGCACTTCCGCATCGGTCATTGCTCGTGCACCAAAGTAAGGCATCTTGCTTGGCCCCCAAACACCATTTCCGCGAGTCATTGATGGATCAGCGTGAACGCCTGCATGGGCGAGTTGAATAATGGCCTTTGCTCCTTGTTCATGTGAAATTTGAGCGTATTCTTTTAAATTTGGCAGATGCTTTTCACTGAACGCGTTTGGTGACTCAAAGCCAATCCCGCTCGGGTGAACATTAGTAAATGGAATTATCCACATGCCAAAACCGTTAAAGCGGTCATGCCAAAATCTTCGTGATGCCGGAGTCAATTCACCGTCTGGCCCCGCGTCATAAACGGTCAGTGGAGCAACAACGAGACGGTTCTTAATTTTTACGCCGTTATTTAATGTATATGGTTGAAATAGTGGTTCATATTTTTTGTTCATAATTTAATACTCCTTCTTGTTATGGCGATTTTTAGCAATTTTAATTCTTGTACGTATATTTTTCTTCCTTAATGGTCAAAAAAATTTATTAAATCAGTCTATAAATAATCACGACGGTCAATATACTGACCTTGAACGCCCCAACTACTAATATCATCATATTTAATATAGAGGTGGTCAGGTTGGATTTTTAAAACATCATAAAAGGCTTTGGTAATGTCAGCATTTAAACCCTCATAGCCAACGTGATTTTCCGTTCCGAAAATACTTACTTCAACATAGGCCAGTGGTTCTTCTCCTTTTCCTCGTAAATAAAGCGAATAATTATCTTGAAAACCAACCATTAACACATCTTCGCTTTTACCTGGAACATTGGCTATTGCCAGCCCTAATCTCTTCTTTAGCATTAATTCCTTACTCTTAGGAACTTTTATATTTACTCGTGACATAATAAATGGCATATCGTTCACTCCTTTGCTTCTTGACTAAGTACAGATGTAATTGTATCGTTAAGGATAGAGAAAAACAAGTACGCACTTTTTTCTTCCTTTAAATTTATGAGGAGTGATTAAAATGAAGCAAACTGAATTTGACCAGAAAATCAAGTATTTTCATGATAATATGCCTAAGCAATGTCCCATCCTTTATTCAATGAAGATTATTGGTTCTAAGTGGAAGATTCCCGTAATGTGGTACTTAATGCTCAATGACGGTCAACACTACAACGAATTAAAGCGTAGTATTGGTTCAATTACCAACACCATGCTGACAAAGAGCCTCCGTGAACTTGAAGAAGATGGGTTACTTAAGCGTGTTTCTAAGGGAACGGTTCCACCGTCAGTTACCTACCACCTTACCAACATTGGTAAAGACTTAGTCTACACAATGGGTGACCTGTTTCAATGGGGCCAGGAACATATGAAAATGGAGAAAAATAAATAATAAAGTCAGTTCCTTCCTTAAGGAAAACCAATTTAACTTTACAAGATACTAAAAAAGACTGCCGGCCTGATTTATTTCAAATCATACCGGCAGTTTTTTTTAATAATTGTTAACTTCATTGGTTAGCTAATTGCAAGAAGCGGTGTGCATACTTATCATCTACCCCCATCGCGGTTAAAGACCGTAATGGCATATTAGCAAAGATTGCCGCACCGTGGGGATCGGCTAATCGCTTTTTCAACGGTTCATACAGGCCTGAATCATGCAGGGCCTGCTGGATTCGTGGTGCTTTACTTTCCCAGACATCACCAATGTAGGAATCCATGGTAACCTTCCCCAGTGGGTCCACACCAATTGTCAGTTTGAAATCAGCACGCAAGCGAATATCACGAGAAGAACTACCAACCAGGATTTGATAGTCACCATTGTCGGCCTCCCACTGTTGAGCTTGGGCGTTATACCAGGCAAAGGCACGACGTGGTAGGTTCATCGTTACCTGCTTGGTTTCACCAGGCGCCAATTCAACCTTAGTGTAATCACGTAATTCCTTAGCCGGCATTTCCACCTGACTAACATGGTTAGCGACATAGAGTTGGGCGACTTCTTTACCAGCAACTTTTCCCGTATTGGTAATCGTAAATCGAACCTGAACCTGTTCAGGCCCTTCCGTGACCTTTAATCCCTGGTAGGCAAAGGTAGTGTAGCTTAAGCCGTGACCAAACGGGAAACGAACCGCCATTTCACGAGTGTCATAGTAACGGTAACCAACAAAAATACCTTCACGATAATTCTCATTCTGCTTATCTTTACCAAAAGTACCATAGGTTGGATTGTCCTGAAGACGGAATGGAAAACTCTCGGCCAATTTACCAGACGGGTTCACCTTGCCTAAAAGAATGTCCCAAGTGGCCTCACCTACCGCTTCGCCGGCCAGGTAGGTTTCAACAATTGCTGGTACTTGGTCAGCCCATGGCATTTCAACTACGGAACCATTCTGAAGGACCACCGTCATATTCGGGTTGACTGCCAGGACCTGCTTTAATAGTTCATTCTGGTTTGCTGGTAAGGCAATGGAAGTCTTGTCAAAGCCCTCTGTTTCCATCGCTTCAGGGAAGCCGGCAAAGAAGACAACTCGGTCAGCCCGCTTAGCCAGAGAAATTGCTTCTGTCGTTAAATGATCATCAGGCTGTTCGTCGGCTAAGCGATATCCTTGGGCATAATGCGCATTTTCAGGCATCGCTGCTACTGGGGTAACGACGTGGTTGGCATTAACGTGGGAACTGCCCCCACCCTCGAAGCGGGGATGAGTTGCTAGTTCACCGATCACAGCAATTGTTTGCTTCTCATCAGTAAGTGGTAATTGGGCGCATTCTTCAATAAAACAATGCCATCATCAGCCAAGCGACGAGCAAATCGATGCTGCTCATCCATGTCATAAGTATCAGCCTTAGTTACCTTTTTACCATACTTTTCAACTAAGCGGAGGACCCGCAGGACAGACCGATTAAGGGTTGATTCCTGTAAACGTCCCTCTTTGACTGCCCTGACAATCTCATCAACTGACTTCTGACCCTTTCCTGGCATTTCTAAATCAAGTCCGGCCTTGATGGCAGCTACATGATCGGCCACTGCACCCCAATCAGACATAACCAAGCCAGCAAAGCCCCATTCATTGCGTAAAATATCCGTCAATAGACGCTGGTTCTGAGAATTCAAAGTTCCATTAAGCCGATTATAAGAACACATCAAGGTTGCTGGTTGGGCTTCCTTAACGATTCGTTCAAATTGGGCCAGATAGATTTCGCGAAGTGCTCGTTCGTCAATGTTGGACGAGGAAGTAAACCGTTGATTTTCCCGGTTATTGGCGGCAAAGTGTTTAACACTTACCCCTACGCCCTTGCTTTGAACACCTTTAACGTAGGCCGTGCCAAGGCGACCGGCTACCAGTGGATCCTCAGAAAAATATTCAAAGTTTCGACCGGCTAATGGTGACCGTTTGATATTAACGCCCGGGCCTAGTAATACACCAAGCTTTTCAGCGGATGCCGCTATGCCAAGGTGCTGGCCAAACCGATACAGCATTTGGTCATCGAAAGAGCTGGCGGTCAAAGCCGAAGCAGGAAAGCAAACTGCCTTAACTGCGTTGTTAATTCCGGCCGCGTTCCCATTTAATTTGGACTTACGCAGGCCCGAGGGACCATCGGAAACCATCATCCGATCAACTCCAGGTACCTGGGCAGTAAACCAGAAATCATGGCCTGACACTAAGGCAGCCCGTTCCTCCAGAGTCAAGCCCTTAACAAAAGCTAAATTAATTTTAGTCATTAGTCCTCCATCCCTTTCCTTACAATTATCATAGGGATCTCGGGATAGAAATACAAATTACAAGTTCCATTCAATGTTAACCGTGATCAAGCATCAAAAGCTAAATCTTCTTGCTGAATTAACTATTTACCATCCGTAACCAACGGTGGGTTAAGGCCCATTCGATCAGCCAAATCACTCCGGCACAAACTAAGGTTAAAGCCATCGTTAAGAGCGTCCCCCAAAGAATGGGTACCACCTGTTGAGTCTGCAAACCATCGAAGAGCAATTGACCAAGGCCACCCGCATTAATCGTTGCCGCAATCGTGGCCATCGCCATCGTTGAGGCCAGGGCAACTTGGATTCCGGAAAAGATCGCCGGCAGGGCTAACGGGAGCTGAACCTTTCGAAAGGTTTGCCACCTGGTCATCCCCATCCCATGGGCGACTTCTACCAGGTTCGGATCAACACCCCGAATTCCGGTAATGAAGGACCGCAGCAAGATATATTCACAGTAGACCGTCAGTACGATCACTGCCGATCCCATGCCGAGCCCTGATAGTGGTAGAAGCAACGCAAAAAATGCAAAGCTAGGGATCGAGTACAAAAGGGAAAAGAAGTAAACTAACCCGTTAAGCCAGCGTTGCCGTCGAAGGAAGAAAAGAACAATCAGCATGGCAACCACAAGGGCGATTAGTAATGAAGTCAAAACCATCTGCGCATGCTGGACGACCTCCTGCAACATCTCGGTAGAATTTTCTTGCCAATATTCAATCATTTCGACCGCCCCCACAGTTCCTGATTCTGCCGCACGGTGCCCAACAGTTTCTTAACGAATTCCGTGGCCGGGTGAGCAACAACTTCTTTTGGAGTGGCAAATTGTTCGATTTGGCCCCTATTCATCACCATTACCCGCTCACCAAGGAAAAGGGCTTCATTAATGTCATGGGTCACAAAAAGGAAGGTTTTCCCAGCAAGGGTGTCATGAATTCGTTTAATTTCTTTTTGTAATTCCAGACGGGTCAAGGCATCAAGGGCCCCAAATGGTTCATCGAACAGCACGTATGGTGGGTTAGTCGCCAAGGCTCGCGCCACGCCAATCCGCTGTTGTTGACCACCGGAAAGCTGGCTAGGATACCGCCCCGCATATTTTTGAGGATCAAGTCGAACTAATTTTAATAATTGTGTTACACGTGAAACTATTTTGGCCTTGTCCCAACCCAGCATTTGGGGAACCACCCCGATATTCTGGGCAATTGTCATATGAGGAAAAAGGCCAATCTGCTGCACCACGTAACCCATGTGACGACGTAATTTGACAATATCGAGATCTGCCAATGGCTGACCATCGATTAAAATTTGACCACTATCCGGTTTTAAAAGGCCATTGATCATCTTCAGCGTGGTCGTTTTCCCACAACCGGAAGAACCAAGGATCGTCACAAATTCACCCCGGTTGACCGTAAAAGAAAGGTCCGGAATAACCATGTTACCTCCGAAGCTCTTTTTAACGTGTTTAAATTGAATACTTGCTTTGGTCATTCTTTTGCACCTTCCTAATCAGATAATCAAATCCAAGCATTGCTAACAATGATAAGATAGCGACACTGACTGCTCCAATGACAACATAGGACATATCATAGAGCCCTAGGCCAGTAAAAATCAAAGTTCCTAAGCCCCCGGCACCGATGTAAGTTGCCAAGGTAGCACTAGCAATAATTTCCACCAAGGCTAATTTGATCCCATTTAAAATATACGGGAGCGCCAAGGGGATTTCGATCTTCTGACGCAATTGTTTACGGTCCATTCCAAGAGCCAATCCAACCTCCTTGTAAGTTGGACTAACCTCGTTGAAGCCAAGAATCGTATTAATCAACAACGGTGGTAAGGCTAACACCACTAAGGCAATCAGCGCCGGCACGATCCCAGTCCCAATAAAAGGAATTAGCAAAAACAGAAGCGCTAGGCTGGGGATAATCCGTAACACTTGGGCAAAAGCTGTACAGAAACTGGCTACCGGTTTAATCCGTGAACCTAAATAGCCCAATGGTAACGCAATGATCAACGAAATTGCCAGGGTTAGAATACTAATCCCAATATGTTGACCAACATAGTGCCAATACTGACCACTGTTTGTTTGAAAATAATGGATAATTTGATTGAGCAAGGGTGATCCCTCCTGATAAAAAAAAGCTGTGATTTTAACCATCACAGCTAACGATCATTATTGGATGTTCTTATTATACCAGTTTTGGGCAACAGTCTTGTAGTTTTGCCCATCAACACCAACCTTCTTGTTGAGACTGACCAATTGTTTAGTCGTCAATTTAGCATCCACTTTATTTAGGGTTCCCTTCATCTTCGGATAATTCTTAGCCGCCTTGGCATTGACAACTGGTACTAAGTTATATGGTGGCCAAATGCCCTTATTATCCTTAATTAAGGTAAATTTACCAGTCGCCAGTTGACCATCAGTGGTTGAAACGGGAGCCACGTCAGCCTTGCCTTGGCTCATAATCTTATAAAGTAAAGTAGTGTCATAATCCTTTAATGACTTAAAGTGATACTTACCATAGGCTTTATTCATAGCTGGCAATGCATCAGGACGCTTTTCGAATTCACCCTGAGAAGCCAAGCGCAACTTTGGTGCTTGTTTCTGTAAATCACTCAGGTTCTTAATACCATACTTCTTAGCAACCTTGGTTGGCATCCCAACACCCTGGCGATCATCACCTGGTGCATAATTAAAAGTCGTCAGGCCATCTTTTTTGATCCCATTCCGGGCAATCTTAGCCATCTGGGCACTAGATTTGCCTTGGCCGTTCTTCTTCAAGTAAGCCTCCACAATCGTTCCCGTATAATCTGGGTAAACGTCAACCTGACCTTTTTGAGTAGCGGAAAAGACCACGTTATTAGAAATATTTGGTTTACGGGTTACCTTGTAGCCGTCATGCTCTAAAGCAAGGGCATAAATCTCACCGACGGTCTTACTCTCAGCCACATTCTTGGAACCAACAATAATTGGTTTATTGCTAGCAGCACTTGCCGTAGCGGGAACGATTGCTCCCAATAATAAGGTAGCTGCGCCTAATGCTGCAGCAACCATTGCTTTCTTAAATTTCATCTAATTAGCCTCCAATTGTAACTAAATATGTTTCAACAATTTACTTATCGACTATGATCATATTCTTTATACATGTTTTTGTCAATCAAAATATACTGTTAATTTTTAAAGTCTGCTTCTTGATATTTGTAACTATAAAAATTACAATAATAGTAAAGGACTGATGACTATGAAAATCTCAACCCGATTCAGTGACAGCATCCATATTCTCGCTTTCATTAATATCTATGCGGGTAAGATTCCCTTAACTAGTAATAACATTGCCTCCAGTATTGAAACCTCGCCGGTGGTCGTACGCCGTTTAATGAGTCGTCTCCGCAAGGCAGGCTTACTTAATACTGTTCATGGGGCTGCCGAACCACGACTCGCTAAAGCTGCCGACCAAATTTCCCTATATGATGTTTTCTTAGCTACCGAAGGAGAAAAGCACCTTTTCACGATCGACAAGAAAACCAATCCGGATTGCATCGTCGGGGGCAATATTCAGCAAACCTTAACTGCCTATTATCATGAAGCAGAAATAGCTGCTGAGGCTAAACTGGCACAAACCAGCCTCCAGGATGTCATCAACACCATCCTGGTCCACCAAGCACGTAAAGAAGCCACTCAACGAAAGGAAGTCTCAAATAATGACTAAATACATGGTTACCGGGGCTACCGGCCACCTCGGCCAAAAGGTAGTCACTCAGCTCCGCAAACTAACTGGGATCAAAAACATTCGGCTTGGAGTCCATACTCCAGCAAAGGCTATTCACCTTAAGAACGCTGGTTACGAGCTCGCCGCGATTGATTATCGTCAAGTGGCCACAATGACTAAGGCCTTTCAAGGTGTCGACGTCCTGATCTACATCCCCAGCATCACCTACAATGTCCAAGACCGAATCAATGAATTTGAAAACTCACTGACGGCTATGAAACAGGCTGGAGTGTGCAACCTGGTCGACGTTAGTTTTATCGCCGACCAGCCCAATAATCCTTTCCAAATGGCGGGCTACTACGCTTACCTCCCAGCACGCTTAGCTTCTTCTGGCTTCCAATACGCAGTCATCAAGAATTCACTCTACGCTGATCCGCTGATTCCTTACCTACCGGAATTAATTGAACGGCACAACGTGATCTACCCGGTCGGTGACCAAGCAATGAGTTTCATCTCTCGTGCTGACAGTGCCGAAGCAATCGCCAACGTAGCGGTTAAACCTTACCTGCGGAATCACGGACAAAATTATCTCTTAACTATGGAGCAAAACTACAACATGGTTGAACTAGCCCGCTTGATGACTGCGGCAACCGGCAAGCAAATTGGCTATTCCCCAGTAACTCTTCAAAAGTTTGCCGATATCTACCGGGCCGAGGGAGACGGCGACGAATTGGCTTCTATGTATCGGGCCGCCGCGATGGGGCTGATGGATAAGGTTACCAATGATTTCCGTCATATCACTGGCCATGCTCCCCAAAATATGGGTGACTTTTTAAAGCAAAATTATCAGCGTACAAAATGATAGGAGGCAACGATCATGAAAGCAGTTGTTGTTAGACATGCTGGTGGACCCGAAGTGCTTGAATACACGACGGTACCTACACCAACAACTAAGCCCGGTTGGTCCTTAGTCAACATCAAGGGTTTCGGTATTAACCACTCAGAAATTTTCACTCGTCGTGGAGACTCACCTTCAGTAAAGTTCCCCCGTATCCTTGGTATCGAATGTGTCGGTGAAATCGAGAAGACTACCGATCCTGGTCGTCTACCGGTCGGTCAACACGTCATCTCCATCATGGGAGAGATGGGCCGAGCCTTCGATGGTTCCTACGCCGAAAAGGTCCTTTTGCCCAACAATCAAATTTACCCGGTCACTACCCAATTGAGTTGGGCCCAATTAGCAACAATGTCAGAAACCTACTTTACCGCCTTTGGTTCAATGCTTAACCTGCATCTAACCCCACATGACCGGGTCTTAGTACGGGCAGCTACTTCTGGAGTTGGCGTGGCCTTCGCCAAACTGGTCCATGCCGCTTATCCAGCATTACACCTGGTAGGTTCAACCCGGAATCTTAAGAAGGCGCCACGTCTACTCCAAGTAGGCTATAGTGACGTCATTGAAGATCAAGCGGGCCACTTACAAACTGATGATCACTACGATAAGTGCCTAGAACTGGTAGGTCCTAAGACAATTAAGGATACTTTTGCCCACATGCAGTCTGGTGGCATTGTTTGCCTAACCGGTTTATTGGGTGACCAATGGACGATTCCGCACTTTGACCCCATTGAGGACCTTCCGACTAACAGTTACTTGACCAGCTTTAATTCAGCGACCGTCAATGAATTTAAGATCAATCAAATGATTAAATTCATTGAGCAGTACCACGTCAACCTAAAGCCGGCCCGGATCTTCAAACTTAACGAAATTCAGAAGGCTCATGAGTACTTGGAAAGCAACCATAGTTTTGGTAAAGTGATTGTCTTAGAATAGTTTTAAAATAATAACCTTGATTTCAAATAAAAAGCTCGGTAATTCAGCTACTAATAGCAGGACTGGATTATCGAGCTTTAACTTATTCTTTAGTTTGACTGCGTCGGTACTTGCGGATCATCCGGCGAACACAACGACGCATTTCTTTAATATCGAGAACACCACGGGCAAAACCTTTTTTAACCAGTTCATCGGGAACGTACTTATCATATTTATCAAAGGTTGGCACTTCATTCTCAAAAACCAGGTCAAGCGGATCAAGGTCCTTGGCCGCTTCCTCACCGACGATTCGGTAAAACTCATCGACTGTCACGTCCATAGAAAATTCCATGTAGTAGGGCCGAACGGAGTTAAAGCCGCGTAAGCCAAGCCGTCGGGCACATTTCAACCGTAGCAACCGTTCCAAGGCCAAGAAAGCATAGGTTCCCGTCCATGGAAAAAGGCACCACATCTTACCGCCAAGGTTAATTAACGATTGGTTAATCATCCCTGCTGCTCGAGCGGTTTCACGAGCTTCACGCAAACGAGCGGTCGCATTCTTCATTAAGTAAGGATAGGTCTTATCCTCGGCGAGAACTTGTTGCATTCGTTCTAGAATCCGCGGATGAATGTCTCCGGCTACATCACCAAAATAGGCTGGAACTCGACCTTTAACCTGGTGACAATAAACCTGATGATGCTTGCGATCAACGTCTTCAACTACCCAGACTCGACCGGCGATAGCAATCTTGTCTCCTACCGGCGGCGGTTTTACAATCGTTCCTAGCTCTTCGGAACCAGCATGAACACTAAATTCTACATTCTCTTGGAAGACGGCATAGAACTTAAAGTTATTAACGACCCGTTCACCCGCTAATCCGACAATCAAACCTCCGTTGGCAGTTCTTTCAAGGTGGTCAATCTTCAGCAAATGACGCAATAGAACCTTATAGTCATCCTGGCTGATATTGTGAAAGTAAGATAAGGTCAAGATTCGGGAAGCTAATTCCGCCGGAGTCATCTCTCCACCAGCGGCTAAAGTGCTCATCGTTTGATGATATAAAAGGCTATAAGGCAGGCGACCGGTCCGGGGTGGTTCGACAAAACGCTCTTCTAGGTAAAGTTGAACTAAGGCGATTCCCTGAATCAATGGCCAAGGAATCAGTTCCGGCAACATTGCCCGGGATTCTGGATGTTCCTCACGCATCACAAACCACATTTCCGGTGGGTTACCCCGACGACCGGTTCGTCCCATCCGCTGCAAGAATCCTGAAACAGTAAAGGGCGCATCGATTTGAAAGGCCCGTTCAAGACGACCAATATCAATTCCTAATTCTAGGGTAGCAGTCGCACAGGTAGTCATCAACGAATCCTCGTCACGCATTGCTTCTTCGGCAGTCTGACGAAAAGAGGGTGAAAGGTTGCCATGGTGAATCATAAACCGATCCGGCTCATGATTAGCGGCACAATACGCCCGTAAAGCTTGACAGACTGCTTCACATTCCTCACGACTATTGGTGAAGACCAGGCATTTCTTTCCTCGGGTATGGTCAAAAATGTAAGCCAATCCAGGATCAGCCATCGTTGGTGCCTTGTCGGTGGCCTGGTCGAGGGTTGGTTGGGCTCCCTTAACGTTGGCATCATCACCGGCCTGAACCGGGTCCTTGTAAAAGTGTTCCATCGACAGGCGCCAAACTTCGTGGGTGTCGGCGATCTTAGGAATAACAGTCCCTTTCCCACTGCCAGCAGCCAAAAGCTGGCCAGCCGCCCGGGGATCACCGATTGTCGCGGAAAGGCCAACCCGCCGCGGGTGACAACCAGCTAACCGGCTCAGACGTTCAATCAGGCAAAAGGTCTGACCGCCACGATCACCGCGAAGCATCGAGTGAATCTCGTCAATGACGATAAAACGAAGATCACCAAAAAGGCTTGGAATATCCATATGCTTATTTAACATCAACGACTCCAGCGATTCCGGCGTGATCTGCAAGACACCAGATGGATGACGCAAGAGTTTCCGCTTTTGAGACTGGGAAACATCCCCGTGCCAGCGCCAAACCGGAATCCCTGGTTCATGACAAAGGTCAGTGAGTCGTTGGTATTGGTCATTGATCAAAGCTTTAAGGGGTGCAATGTAAAGACAACCAACCGAGGATGGCGGCTGCTCATTCATCAAGGTCAGGATCGGGAAAAAGGCCGCTTCCGTTTTCCCTGAAGCTGTCGGGGCGGACAAAAGCACGTTTTGGTCGGTGTTAAAAATGGCATCACCAGCCGCTTGCTGGATTGCCCGTAAGCTCCGCCAGCCTTGGCTGTAAATATAATCCTGAATAAAAGGCGCATAACGTGAAAAAACGTCCATCGTTATCCCCCTCACAAATTAAATCGTAAACTCTGCAAAGCCATTATCCTTCTTATCCGAAACGGCATTCGACTGGTTATAGTTGAATTGATCAGATTTCAAGAGAGTCTTGACATTTGTCTTAGGATTCTGCCAAAGAATATCCAATAACTCAATGAAGTCCCGAATGACTTCTCGGGGCGTGATGTTGGAGCTGGCCCCAATTCGCCCGTATTCAATCTTAATGAAAGTGGCAAGATCATCCTCACTAATCGTGCGTTGATAACCATAAAGGTCAGCATGCATGTCAGCTAGCTTTTCCGTCAATACCAGCATTTCTTCGGCCGTCAATGGTTCCAACTTAATGACTGGCGCATACATATCCCGGGCCCCTTCCTGGGAAAATTTACCCGCAGTTAGCCGGGAACGCAAGGCTTCATAAGAATAAACGCCCCGCCGCCGGTCCTCGATTGCTTGAGGAGTTCCACACATGATGATCCCCAGGTATTTGGCCTTCCCTTGCAACGTATCGTTATACATTGTCAGAATCTTTTCATAGTTATACTGACGGCTAATACTGTTAGGAATTTTATAGATGTTGACCAGTTCATCGATCATGATCATCATCCCTTGATAACCAGCTTGGCGGAAGAAGGTGGCAAAGAGCTTTAAGTATTCATACCAGTCATCATCGGTAATGATGATATTGACCCCTAATTCCTTCTTGGCATCGGTTTTCCGGTCATACTCACCACGAAACCACTTGGTTACCTTGGCTTTGGTTTCTTGGTCATCATCCACATAAGCGTGGTAGTACATTTCCAAGAGTTTAGCAAAATCAAAGCCGTGAACCAGTTCATTTAAGGAGGCGATCACTTTGTAAATCTCCTTATCAACCGCCGAAGCAAATTTAGGATCATCAGGATCAATTCCCTGGTCACTAACCACGCGGGCCTGAACAGAACTGATCCAACGATCGAGAACCAGGTTCAAGGCTCCTCCCTCGGGTCGAGTCTTGGTCGATAAGTTCTGAATCAACTCCCGATAGGTAGCTAAGCCTTTACCATTGCCGCCGTGAAGCCGGCGTTCTGGTGAAAGGTCGCCATCAACCACGATAAAGCCCTTGTCCATTACGTAATTACGAATCGTTTGGAGCAGGAAGCTCTTTCCTGAACCATAACGTCCCATAATGAAACGAAAAGAGGCTCCGCCCTCACTGATGATGTCGACGTCATGGAGTAGCGCCGCAATTTCATCTTTCCGTCCAACCGCAATGTAGGGCAAACCGATTCGGGGGACCACGCCCCCCTTAAGAGAATTTAAGATTGTTTGAGCGATCCGTTTGGGAACCCGTTTACGTACTTTTGGCACAATAATCCTCCTAACTTAATAATTCTTGGAGATCAGTCCGATAGTCTTCAATTATTCGGGGTTGGTTATGGTCATCGAACTCGATAACCGTGTCACCGATCTCATCAAATAGCTTGTCATTAATATTATCAACTAAGATATTAACCATTAGGTGGTGTTGACGAAGGTAAGTTTGCCAATCCTGACCGTTTAAAAGATGAGTCAGCAAATAATATTCAGCCGTCGATAAGCCAAGGTCAGCAGTAGAGGTTGCCGCCTCCTTAGTATTTTCCGAACTGTTAGCTGATTCAGCCGGTACAGTTGGTTGAGTAGCTTGGACTGGTGCATGGTGCTCCTCTTCTTCTTCAGCTGCCCGTTCTTCATCCGTCAGTAAGCTCTCCCTAGTAACGGAGGCATCGGCACGGATTTGATCTAAGTCGCCTAGGTTAATCTTAATCTTCGGGCGCCGGGCAAGTTGAACCTGGTGCCGAGCATCTTGAATGGCCGGTTTAATTTGATTGAGAATATTTGGAGCCAATGGACGCGGTTTAAGTGCCCGCCCTTGATGGAAAGTTTGCCGAACCAAACGATCAATCTCATGGAGGAGACTACCAATCTTTTGGGCCCGCCGGGTAGTCGGGATGTAATAGTGGTGTTCCCACCGCCCATCATAGTAATGATAAGAACAAAGGTGGTCAATTTGACGACTAAATTGCTGTTGACTTGCCCGATCATAAAAAACCGCATTGGCGAAGGGCCGGGTTGTCTCCATGCCCTGCCACCCCAAGTAATTGCGTTGAACATTCTCAGTAGGTAAGTCACATAGTCGGCACCACACCGTCTTAACAATTGTTGCCAGCAGTGCAGGATCTTGTTTGTGCAACGGACAATGATTGAGCTGGTACGAGGAAAATTCCTCTAGAGCTGTAGTGACAGCACTCGCCTTCTGCTTCACCGGTTTAAGCAGGACCCAATAAGCTTCATCAATTTCAATCTGGTGTTGAAACTGTGTCTGCACCTCCTGGTCACTTAATTGGTAGTATACCGTGTAATCCTGAAGCCACTGATGAAGATATCTAGTCATCTTGTGGTCCATCATTTTACCATAACCCTGCTGGAAAGCCACCAATTGTTGGTAACCAGCCATCGGTGAATCCACCCCAATTTGGTTAATCAACTCATATAAATAGACGTAGACAAAAGAGGTGGGCGCCTTAACATATTCATGGTGGCGAATTTTTGTGCGCCAAGCAAAATATCCCCGCAACTGGGTATTCGACATGTCGTGATAGACCGGAAAATAACGGTGAAAATGACCTTGGTATTGGTAATCATCAGTATAGTCGGCCACGCTTTGTCCCTGAACATAGAAGTTCTTTGCTCGTCCCCAACTCAGTGGCAAAGTATAATCATATAATGCCCGCATTTTTCGTAATGGTGCAGGGAGGGGATTGGGCTTAGCGAAAGGCACAGTTCGGTCACTCATTGGCGGTAAGGGTTGGTCATGGTATGGATTAGTCTGACGAACGGGAGGGACGTAGATTAGACGTTCCACTGATTGGTGAGTTGTTTCCGCTAGTGATTGTTTGAAAGCCGTAGTTAATGCATCCTCAACTATTTGCGGTGACACTTGATCATCCAAGATCACTCCTCGCCAGGTCTGAGGATTCATGCGGTGAGGTTGGGTTAATTGTGCACTGGTCGGTCCGCCGCACTTAATATCCAGGTAAGCCGCTGATTGATCCCGTGGTTGTTCAATCAAGGCAAACCAGCGCCCGTTGACCGGCGACGCAAACACACAGGCATTCCACTGGTGTGCTAAACGATAATTGGGTTGAACCCCAAATTGCTGGTCAATATACCGGATAACATCGTTCTGGTCCATCTATCTCCCCTCTTTTCGTTTAAACCTATTTTTAATTTTAAACTATGAACCAAGGTACCAGTCAACTAATAAGAATACAAAAATGAGATTGGTGAGAAAACAAGATTTCCTCACTAATCTCATTTTTGCTTAGTTTAAATATAACTTGCTTGTTGCCGGTGTCGTTTTAGTAATTAAGTGATCACATTGAGTAGTACATACTAGTATTTATTGCTTGTTTAAGGAGAATATAACTAATACCCGACAAAATCATTGAAATAAAGATCAGTAACACCGCTTGTCCTTTATTGATCTTTATTTTTTCTCCTCTTTTCAGCCCTCAGCCAAAATTTGTTGCAGCATGGCCGCAGTTTTTAAGCCAAACTTTCGTTCCTTTGATGATAAAGTAGCAGTTTGCCTGACCGCGATTTGGAGATCTTTAGTCGCTCGTTGCATCGCCATAGGTAAAGAGAATCCCTTCAGGTACCAACCAGTCAGCAGTGCACTAAAGGCATCTCCAGTTCCGAAAAAATGACCTGGATAATATGAACTACTGGCAACCGTCAGATTGTCTTTCCCTGCTCCAAGAAGGTAACTATTGACGTATTGTCCTTTCTTGACCCCAGTCAGGATAACCCTGCAGCCAAACATTTTGCTAGCCACTTTCAACAATTTTGTAACATCTTGTGTATTTTCCCCGGTCAGAAAATGAAGCTCGGTCAGGTTAGGTGTAATGATATCGGCCTGCTGGCACAATTTTTGCATTGCCGAAACAATGGCTGGATCAAGTCCGGGATAGAGCGCACCAGCATCCCCCATCACTGGATCAATAATTACTGGTTTGAGTTGATTTGCCCGTATCCATGCACTAAGCTGGTTAATTCGTCCTACTGTGCCAAGGTAACCAACAAGTATCCCATTAAAGGTAATTTGACTTTTTTGCCAATGCCGAAAAGACTTTTCTAGCCAGTCGGTCGTATCTAGGCTTACCGGTTTCCCAAAACCTTCCGTCTGTGTTGATAAGAGAGTACTGGGTGCTACAGCAATTGGAAGATCAAGGGCTTGAAAGATCGCAATTGCTACCGTCAGTGAAATCTGGCTAACTGCCGATAAATCCTGAATGACAAGTGTTGGTTTTATCAAGGGACCACCTCCTTAAGCATCATTGTCTCTTTAATTTATACTGTGTGAACTTGTTTCCTGCATTGTTAACGAAGTTGTATAACCATACTGTTACAATTAATACTTACTCCTATGTTTAATAATATATAAAAAATTGTCCTAAAATTACCAGTTTTACGATAACTTTAGGACAATTTTAGTTATTCTAACTAAACTAGCCTTTACTTTTCATCATTATAAATTGAAAAAGCCTTATCTTTCTTTAGCTCTTATTTACTGTAGAAATGTTGCCATTCTTTATTGACATTTTGCCGCGTTGTTGTCGTTCCGGTCCATGATGGTACCTTTACGACCCCGTCAATCTTACTCTTAGGTACGAAGCCCCAGTAACGGCCATCATTAGAAACGCTGCGATGATCCCCCAGCACGAAGTATTCACCAGCTGGTACCTTGGTTGCACCATTATGCTTCAGCCAACTGTTCTGAACAGAAATACTCTTGAGGTCCCAGTTACCGGTTCCGGCATCCCGTTGCTTCATCGAAATGTAGTTTTGGTTAATTTCCTTATTGTTAACGTAAATATTACCATTCTTAGAACGAACAGTATCGCCAGGTAAACCAATGACCCGCTTAACATAGTCCGTCTTAATGGCTACCTGGGGATCAACTCCATCGGCATTAAAAATTACGACGCTCCCGTGACGAATTTGGGATCGCTTTAAGCAGAAAACCCGTTCATTGTTTTGTAAGTTAGGTTGCATTGACGGTCCATCGACCCGGACAATCTGAAAGAAAAATTGTTTGATCAGCAGGGCGATCAGTAATCCGATAACAATCGGAACCACCCAGCTCATCACTTGTCGAAATGATTTCATGCGCTTTGCCTCACTCTGTTATTGTTCGATTTGGGCAACATAGTCACGCGCAATCTTGCTGTCAGATGCGTATGGCACGTTGACTCCCTTAATCTTTTGGTAAGGATCCTCACCCTTACCAGCTATGACCACAATATCATCTTTGACGCTATGGTCAATAGCATTTTTAATTGCCGTTTCCCGATCCATGATGAAGTCAACCGTGCCGACCTGATCATGGTCAATATAGGAATCAATCGTTTCGGCAATCTTACGTGGATCTTCAAAGCCCGGATCATCAGTTGTTAGAATAATTCGATCGGGGTGTTCTTCTGTCAAGGCCTTACCCAGTCCTGGACGACGAGAAATTCCTTTGTCCCCAGCAGACCCAAGAACCACCGTCACCTTGCCAGCATGGGTCTGACGCTCTAGAAAGGCTAAGAGCCGTTTGGTACTGGCATAGTTATGAGCATAATCAACATAAATTGTCCCATGAGCCTTGGTAGAAATCATTTCCATCCGACCCTTAATGTGGACATGGTCAAGAGTAGCCATAGCATCATTGGCACTAGCTCCAGCGAGGCCACTGGCAATAATTGCCGCGACCGCATTGCCTTCATTATAATCACCCGGTACGCTGGTGGTATAACGACCAGTCAACTTTAACTGCCGGGCATGATCAGAAATGGCAGCTAACTGAAATTCACTCTCATGAAGATTTTCCAGGTCATTCCGGTATTCAAAATCGAGCTGGCGATTATCCGGTAATTTTACGTGGGCCCCATGACGGGCAAAAAGATAAATATTTTCTGGTTGGGTCGTTGCCTTAGCCGTATAGTAGATATCCGTAAAATGTTGAGTTTCCGCATTGATCACACAGACCTTAGAATTAACTAACAATTGTTCCTTACAATGGAGGTAATCTGCAAAGGTCGGATGCTCATTCCGACCAATGTGGTCTGGCGTGATGTTTAAGAAGATCCCAACATCATACTTCAAACCGTAGACCCGGCGCTTCTTGTAAGCTTGGGAAGATACTTCCATCACTAGGTGAGTCATCCCGTTATTAACAGCAGCTCGCATGTCATGGAATAGGTCTAGTGATTCCGGTGTCGTTAGATCAGACTTGAATTTATCTTCTGGCCGATGGCCGAGGATCCGGTCCAAAGTTGAGAAAAGAGCAACCCGCCGCTTAGTAGTCCGGTCAAGGATATGGTCAGCAAAGTAAGCCGTAGTGGTTTTCCCCTTAGTTCCTGTAATGGCAATAATAAAAAGATCATTCTGAGGGAATCCGTAAAAGGCGGCCCCCAATAAGGCCATGGCTTTTTGTTCATCCCTAACAATAATTGCCGGTAATCCTTGACCCGTCGGATATTCTTGCTCGGCAACATAGGCAATGGCCCCTTTTTCTTTGGCCATCGCTAGATATTTAGGTAAGAAATTGCCTTTACAGAAAAACAAGGTTCCTGGTTTGACTTGCCGTGAATCATATGAAACGGCGGTAGCGGTAAAATCCGTTAAATTGCTGACGTGATCCAACAAGTGATGTTCACGTAATAACGCTAATGCTGGCGTAACATGCAATTCCATTTTAAAACGACTCCTCTTAAACTTTCTCTTAAATGTCTATTATTTCATTTTTTTTGATAAAAGTGAATATAAGTGAAGGAATCATCATGAATTTGTCAATTATTGGCAAAATTAAAAGCTAGCTCCAAATTGAAGCTAGCTTGAATAATGTTTTAATTTTGATGTTCTCATTACTAATTATGTTCGATCGAGGTATTAACTTCCTAACTCAATGCTAGTGACCATTAATTTCAAAGCCCATTGGTATCACAAACCTTCCTTGTTCGTTTATCCAATAGCTTCAAATTACTGCCCGAATCATCTTCATCATGATACTCATCTCGTAAAGTGGAAATCAAAATAACAACTAAACGAAACTGCCCATCGGTATCACTCCGTTCTTCTAAATCAATAACGGAAACTTTACCTTACTGCTCGAATCATCTTTACCATTGTAATCACCTCGTTAGGCATTACCTTTTCTACACTTATAATATACCATATTTTGTTACCGCTTACAAGCTATTAGTAAAAGAAAATCCGTCATTTTACTGGCGGATTTTCTATTCTAAGATTAAGCTTTTGCAGTAGCTGTCTTTTTAGCCTGGTCAATTCCAGACTCATCCGGTTTAAATTTATCGATGAAGTAAAGCTTATACCAAACTAGGAAGGTATAAACCGTCCAGATCTTCCGTCGACCATCAATCTTGCCATTGAAGTTATCGTCAGCTAATTGTAATAGCTTATCTTGGTCAAAGAACTGCTTGACGAAGTCCTGCTTAAACATTTTCTTGACAATCTCATAATACTTCTTTTCCCGTAACCATTCACGAACCGGCGTTGGGAAGCCAAGCTTTGGTCGGGTTGCCCATTCTTCTGGCAAGTGTCGGTTAGCAGCCATCCGAAATGCCCATTTAGTTCCCCTGTAGTTAAAGAGGTAATCGGTTGGGGTTGTTTCAGCCACCTTCATAACTTCCTTATCCAACAATGGTACCCGGATTTCTACGGAATTGGCCATACTCATCTTATCGGCCTTCAAGCAAATGTCACCAGGCATGAAGCGGTGTAAGTCAACATACTGTTTCTTAGCCACCTCGTTCATAGCCGGTTTCTTGGCGTCACACTTATCGTAAAGCGGCTTCAGTAAGTCAGTAATCGTTGGACCATCTTGGTATTCCGGCTTCAGATATTCGTTGGCTTCAGCCGGGCTAAAAATGTAGGCCTGACCGATGAAGGTCTTGCGTGCTGGGGCCAGGTTCCGATAAAGGTGTTCAGAACCATGGAAGTGCTTGCCCTCAAGCCATTCACCAAGCTTGTAACGCTTTTCCTTCGGTAGCTTCTTCAGCTGATCTGTAATCCAACGGAGGAACTTAATCTTGGTGTTAAAGCCGTATGCCGTATAACCGGCGAAGAGTTCATCGGCTCCTTCACCAGACAGTAAAGCCTTATAGCCATTGTCCTTAGCCAACTTGTTTAAGAAGTAAAGCGGCACTACGGACGGGTTAGAATCCGGTTCATCAAGGTAGTACTGAATTAATGGGAAGGTCTTGAAAGCTTCTTCATCGGTTAGTAACTTATCGGTGTTCTTAAGCTTTAACTTAGCCGCTAGTTCCCGGGCTTGTTTGGTTTCGTCATAACCGCTATCAAAACCAATTGAGAAAGTGTTATTAGGCCGCATTAAAGCCGTCACCAGGCTGGAGTCTACCCCTGCAGACAGGAAGGAGCCAACCTTGATTCCCTTATCAGCAAAGGTATGAGCCTTAACAGAGTTCTTGACCACGTCATCGATATTATCAACAGCTTGGTCAAAGGTTTCATTCTTGGGATCAAAGTCTTCGTCCCAGTACTGTTTCATTTCGAATTTGCCATCTTTATAGGTGAAGTAGTGGGCTTCCGGCAGACGATAAACCCCCTTGAAGAAGGTTTCCTGAGTTACATTGTACTGGAAAGTCATATAAGACTTTAAAGCTCGCTTGTTCAGTTCCATCTTAAAGTTTGGATGATCCAAGAAAGCCTTAATTTCAGAACCCACGAAGAAAGTGCCATTCATCTTAGCATAGTAAAGCGGTTTGATCCCAAAATGATCCCGGGCACCAAACATTTCATGCGTTTTAAGGTCCCAAATTACAAAGGCAAACATTCCGCGGAGCTTGTTAACTACGTCCTTACCCCACTGTTCATAACCATGCAAGATGACTTCCGTATCAGCGTGGGTCTTGAAGGTGTGACCGTCCTTGATCAGTTCGGCTCGCAATTCTTCAAAGTTGTAAATTTCACCGTTGAATTCAATCGCCTTAGAATTATCTTCATTAAAGATAGGTTGGTTCCCGGACTTCACATCGATGAAACTTAATCGACGAAAGCCAAGAGCAACATGATCATCAACATACTGTCCCTCCGCATCGGGGCCCCGGTGGATGATCCGTTCCTTCATCTTTTTGATTAGCTTATCTTTAATTTGTGGTTTTTCATTATCAACAAATGCAACAATCCCACACATTATAAAGTTCCTCTTCTTTCCTTTTATTTTTAATAACTAATTTCCTTATTAATTCATAATTAAACTCGAATCTAAATTATAACATATTCGGATCATTTGTCAGGAATTATCACCCGAGTTTAATTAATCCTTTATTACCCCATTATTCAGAAAGCAACCAACCGCCAATAATTATTAATATCTAAAATAAGAAGACAGTTACAATTAATTTCTAAATCAAACTAAACCCATTTAAACCAGAAAAAAGGCTGGAAGAAAATAAGGATTCTCCCAGCCTCACATTTATTACCCGGGAAATATTAATTCTTTTCGTTCTTCTTAGAGAACTTTCCTTGCCGAATATAAACGCTCAGGATCGCCAGGTCGGCCGGGTTAACACCGGAGATTCGAGAAGCCTGAGCCAACGTTTCTGGCCGAATTTTCTCCAACTTTTGCCGACCTTCTGTAGCCAAGCCATCAACGTCTTCATAGTCGATATCATCTGGAATCCGCTTAGCTTCCATTCGCTTCATCCGTTCAACCTTGACTTCTTCTTTTTTAATATAACCAGCATACTTAAGTTGAATTTCAACCTGCTCGATCACGTGACGATCTAACTTTTCAGCCGGCGCCGGAATAAATTGCAGCAGGGTCTGATAATCAAAGTACGGCCGTTTCAGTAAGTCAGCAGCAGCTACCCCATCCTTAAGATGGTTATCACCATGTTGTTCGATAAAGGCATTGACTGCTTCATCATTCGGTTTCAATTTAATCGACCGGAGGCGTTTGATTTCAGCAGCTACGGCGGCCTTCTTAGCTTCCATCTTAGCTAGACGTTCGTCACTAACCAAACCAACCGCATGACCCTTTTCCATCAACCGGAAGTCAGCATTATCGTGTCGCAGCAACAAGCGGTATTCAGCTCGACTCGTCAACAGACGGTAAGGTTCCTTAGTTCCCTTGGTTACCAGGTCATCGATCATCACCCCAATATAGGCATCGGACCGTTTCAAGACAAATGGTTTCTTACCCTGGGCCCGCAAGCCAGCATTGATTCCTGCAATTAGTCCTTGACCAGCAGCCTCTTCGTAACCGGAAGAACCATTAGTCTGACCAGCCGTATAAAGGTTTTTAACCAGTTTAGTCTCCAAGGTTGGATGAAGTTGGTATGGAGCAACTACATCGTATTCAATGGCATAGCCTGGCCGCATTAATTCAGCCTTTTCCAATCCCTTAATGGAATGAACGATCTTGTTTTGGATTTCCTCTGGCATGGAAGTAGAAACCCCGTCAAGATAATATTCATCAGTGTCACGGCCTTCAGGTTCCAAGAAAACCTGGTGACGAGACTTATCAGCAAAGCGAACAATCTTATCTTCGATTGACGGGCAATAACGGGGGCCAACTCCCTTGATAATCCCGGAGAACATCGGTGCCCGATCCAAATTGGCACGAATAATTCCGTGGGTCGTTGGGTTGGTGTAAGTCAACCAACAGGCTAATTGGTCGGTAACGGAAATATAGGCACTATCGGGAGTATCGAAACTAAAGTGGTGGGGTTCCTTGTCCCCAGGCTGTTCGGCAGTTTCATCAAAATTGATCGTGTTTCCGTTAACCCGTGGTGGCGTTCCAGTCTTAAACCGTTCCAGGTCAAAGCCCAGATCTTCCAAATTTTCTGATAATTTAACCGCTGACTTGGAATTATTAGGGCCAGATTGATACTGCAATTCACCAATGATGATCTTGCCCCGGGCGGCGGTTCCAACAGTCAGAACCACTGTCTTGGCATGGTAACGAGCACCGGTATTAGTGATGACACCCTTGCAGACACCGTCTTCAACAATTAACTGGTCAACCGTCGCCTGCCGCAGGGTTAGGTTTTTTTGCCGTTCAATCGTCAATTTCATTTGGCGGTGGTAGGCGTGCTTATCGGCCTGAGCCCGTAACGCACGGACCGCTGGACCCTTCCCAGTGTTAAGCATCCGCATTTGGATATAGGTCTTATCAATGTTATGGCCCATTTCACCACCGAGGGCATCAATCTCTCGGACAACGATTCCCTTGGCCGGTCCACCAACAGAAGGATTACATGGCATAAAGGCCACCATTTCCAAACTGATGGTAATTAGCAAGGTTTTATTCCCCATCCGGGCAGCAGCTAGGGCCGCTTCACTACCGGCATGTCCGGCACCGACGACAATCACATCGTAACTGCCAGCTTCGTACTGAACGGCGTCAGAAGTTTTCAATGATTCTGCAGACTTCACGATTTTCCTCCTACTTTCCTAAACAGAATTGACTAAACAGCTGATCAAGTAATTCGTCCTGATAACTATCCCCGGTAATCTCACCGAGAAGGTCCCAGCACCGCGTCATATCAATCTGAACCAGATCGACCGGCATTCCTTCATTGATGCCCTTCAAGACATCGTTAAGGGCATCATTGGCCCGGTGAAGCAGGCCGATATGACGAGCATTGGTTACCATGACATCGTTTTGACTACTCTCAATTCCTTGGTCAAAGAACATGTGACTGATTTGTTTACCTAATTGGTCCATCCCCTGATGCTTAACAATTGAAGTTTCAATCAATGGATCTTGGCCAACTAACTTTTTCAATTCAGCCAGGTCAAGCTTGCTCGGCAGATCAGTCTTGTTTAAGATGATGATCCGCTGTTTTCCCTTAGTAGTAGCCAAGAGTTTTCGATCTTCATCCGTCAGTGGGGCTGAATTATCAATCAATAGCAAAACCAAATCAGCAGCATCAAGAGCCTGCCGACTGCGTTCCACCCCAATCTTTTCGACCTTATTCTTAGTATCACGAATTCCGGCGGTATCAATTAGCTTTAACGGAACTCCATTGACGTTGACGTATTCCTCAATGACATCCCGGGTAGTTCCGGCAACGTCAGTAACGATTGCCTTGTCTTCGTGGAGCAGGGCATTCAACAGGCTAGACTTTCCAACATTTGGCCGACCAATGATTGCCGTTGCCAGGCCATCCCGTAGGACTTTCCCCTGTTTAGCGGTTTTAAGCAGGGCTTGAATCCGTTGTTGGATCTCGATTGCCTTCTCCTTTAGCATCTTGGTCGTCATTTCTTCGACGTCGTCATATTCAGGGTAGTCGATGTTAACCTCAACCTGCGCCAAAACATCCAAAATATCCTTACGCAAGTGCTTAATCAAGCGTGATAAGTTTCCATCTAGTTGGTTCAAAGCCACCTTCATCGACTTATCCGTCTTCGCCCGAATCAGATCCATGACCGCTTCGGATTGTGAAAGGTCGATCCGGCCATTCAAGAAGGCCCGCTTGGTAAACTCACCCGGTTCAGCCATCCGTGCTCCATAGCTTAAAACCAGTTGAAGAATTCGATTGGTTGCTAGCAAGCCACCGTGACAGTTAATTTCAATCACATCTTCCCGTGTATAGGTGTGCGGTGCCCGCATCACGGAAACCATCACTTCGTCGACTTCTTCCTTCGTCGCCGGATCAATGATATGCCCATAATTAATGGTGTGACTAGCAACTTTACTCAAATCTTTGCCACGGTAAATCTTTTGGGCAACCTTAATTGCATCATCCCCACTAATCCGGACAATTGAAATTCCCCCTTCACCCACGGGGGTTGAGATAGCAGCAATTGTATCTGCTTCGCTGTTTGCCACGATATTCGCTCCTTTCTAATAAAAAAAGTGCCCATTCCACGTCTGAAGACATCACTGTCGTCACCATGGTCAAAGCACTTTCACTACTTTAACTAATTTAATTTTATAACCGTCAATATTCTAAGATCATCCTCAAAGAATGTCAACCAAGAGTACTTAATTACGTGGAGCAATCACAACACTCCGGTAGGGTTCTCGACCATGAGAATAGGTCCGAACATGTTTGTTGTCTTCTAATTCTCGGTGTAACTGTTTACGTTCCCGGGCCGGCATTGGGTCCAAGAAGACTGCCTGACCACTAGCAACAACTTCAGTTACAGAGCGTTCTGCTAGCTCATGGAGAGCTTTTTGACGCCGCGCCCGGTAATTAGAAGTATCCAGTAAAACAACTGTCTTGGGTGCACCGTGATAGTTCATAAAGACGTTGGCAAGCTGTTCTAATGCATTGATCCGCCGACCATGGTGACCAATGACCCGACCAGAAGCAGCCGTCTTAATATCAATGGTAATTTCATGAGCTGCCACTCGCTTAATCGTCGGTGTTGTTTTTATACCGAGTGCTTTAAAAACATTCTGGAGATAATCAACCAGCTGATTTCCAGCCGTTCGCACCCGTTTTAGGTTGGCTGCATGACGTGCCCTAATCACAGCCGGATCAACTTCAGTACCGCGTTTAGAATGCACCTTAGGTTGAGCTGAACTCCCTGTCCTAGTTGATTGATGATTCTGACGATGCAATTGAGCTTTAACATTTGATGATTGTTTAGGCTTGGGTTGCTTTGGTGAACTAGCTGGCTTTACCGGAACCGAAACCGTGACCTTAGCGTCTCGTCGACCAATACCCAAAAAGCCGTGCCGTGGCCGTTGAATCACCGTTACTTTTAACTGGGCCTTCGCAACTCCCAAGTCAGCACTGGCTTTTTCAACTGCTTCTTTGATTGTTTTTCCGGTATAAACCACCATTACTCGCCCCTTACTTTTTATTTACTTAATCATTTGTCATTCTAACATCAAGAATTCTTCATGTCCTCAAAAGGACGTGTTTCCTTGCTCAATTCAAAAAACGGCCAAGAATTAACTCAGCCGTTTTTAAATAATAAATTATCTTACTTACGCCGGCTTTGGTAAGCACGACGCTTAGCCTTAGCCAACTTACGCTTTCGCCGTTTCTCAGCTTTTTCCTTAGCTTCCCGTTCACGACGAATCTTAAATGGATTCTGCAAAAGCAATGTCTGAATAACCTGGAAAGCGTTAGAGATCACCCAATAAAGGGTAATAGCTGATGAAAAGCCAAGAGCCATGAAGAAGACCATAATTGGCATAAACCAGGTCATCGCAGTCGTCATGCCATTTTTTTCGGGCATGGAAGCCATTGACAACCATGAACTAACAAAAGTAAATAGAGCAGCTAAAATCGGCATAACGTAGTAGGGATCCGGATGTCCTAGTTGCATCCACAGAAAAGTCCCTTGCTTCAGTGCTGGAGTTCGCCAAATAGCCTGGTAAAGGGCCCACATGATTGGCAGCTGGATTAAAAGTGGCAACATGGAAGCCATCGGATTAACCCCAGCTTCCTTATAAAGCTTTCGGGTTTCTTCTTGCATCTTCATCATGGATTCTCGATCCCGTGAAGAATACTTTTTTTGGAGAGCTTTTAATTTAGGTGTTAATTCCTGAGTCTTAAGCATCGACTTGGTCTGATAGGACATTAGCGGTAACAACAATACCCGGATAATAATGGTGAAAACGATGATCCCCATTCCGTAACCGCCAATGTGGTTAGACAGCCAGATAATGAACTGAGAGAAATTATATACAATGTAGTGATCCCAAAGGCCGGTACTGTTCTTAGTTACTGGGGCATTAGAGCAAGCGGCCAATAGGACCGTTAAGCTCAGCACTGCCGACAAACTCAGGACCTTTTTTCTTCTTTTTGTCAAACCGTGTTCCTCACTTTTCGTTTAATAAATGTGCTTTTTTCAAAACATGCACTAAGTTCTTTTTGGTTTCAGCCATCTCCATGCCGTCAGCAGCCGGTCGAGCAATCACCAAGAAGTCAACATCCGGCTTCAAGTCAGGCTTCAATTCCAACAGAGTCTGTCGAATCCGTCGCTTTACCCAATTCCGGTGAACTGCATTACCAATTTTCTTACCGACCGAAATTCCAACCCGAAAATGCTTCTGACCCGGTTTGGCCATTTGATAAATAATAAACTTACGGTTGGCGACAGAATTATGAGTTTCAAAAACACGCTGAAACTCGCTTTCCTTTTTTACTCGGTATGATTTTCTCATAGTTATAATCCTTGCCTTACCTTAAAATATGAAAAAGGGGCAGGGCAATCAACTACCGAATTGAATCCGCGGTTTGCCCTGCCCGATCACAATAAAAAAAGCCACTGGAACAGTGGCCGTGTGGTTATGCAGATAATACTTTTCTGCCCTTTTGACGCCGACGTGCTAATACCTTACGGCCGTTACTGGTGCTCATACGCTTACGGAAGCCATGGACACGTGCACGGTGACGCTTCTTTGGTTGAAACGTGCGCTTCATAACAATTGCACCTCCTATTCAATTGAATGGGTTTGCTTTTCAGTCTTAAAAGACGTTTTCTTCAAACATACTTTAGAAGTGTACCATACTTTTATCAATTAATAAACGGCTAAATTTTATTTTAATTTTTCATTTATCCACAGAATGATAAAAACTATCCACAGAAGCTGTGCAATATTTATGGCTGTGGAAAACTATCCACCACAATATCTTGTAGTTGTCCACAATTCACACCCTGTTATTAGAGTTATCCACAGGTAGCTGTTTAGCTGTTAATAACTGCTTTAATCATTGCTATGACAGGCTTTAATTATCCACAGGTACTGTTAATTTCTTCTTTTTCAAGATTTTAACGAACAAAATTCACAATCCACCGCTCAAATACCACACAGAGTTGTGTAAATATTTTCAGCTTTATCCACCCTGTGGAAAACTTTTTAATGTGATGATAAAATACCGTGTAGAATTTATCAATATCCTAGGAGGAATTATTTTGACTGAGCTCGATTCTCTATGGGAAGCGATCCAAAATTCATTCCGTCAAAACACCACTCAGGTTACTTTTGACACTTTGATTGCTCCGGCAAAAGCAATTTCTCTCTCTCAGAATCAGCTTACTATCCTGATGCCGACTAAGGTTCACCAGGATTTTTGGCGTCAAAACCTTGATGCTAAATTAAGAGGATACGCCCAAGCTGAATTAGGTTACGAAATCGAACCACGTTATGTTTTAGAGAGTGAAATTCAACCACATTCCGTCCAACAATCATCCTCAAACAACCCTAACTTTGAGGAAATGGATACGCCCCTTAACCCACATTACAATTTCAATACCTTCGTAGTTGGTGAAGGCAACAAAATGGCCCATGCCGCAGCTTATGCAGTAGCCGAAAGCCCCGGTAGTCTTTACAACCCACTTTTCATTTATGGAGGCGTTGGTCTAGGAAAAACTCACCTAATGGAAGCCATTGGCAACCATATGTTACAAACCAACCCTCAAGCAAAGGTTAAATATATTACCAGTGAAGAATTCACTAACGACTTCATTAACTCCATTCAAAACAAATCGATGGATGCATTCCGTAAAGAATACCGTAATCTCGACCTTCTTTTAATTGACGATATTCAATTCCTGGCCACTAAAGAGGGTACTCAACTAGAATTTTTCTATACCTTTAATGCTCTCCATGACCGTAAAAAACAAATCGTGATGACTTCCGATCGGATGCCTAATGAAATTCCGGAACTTCAAGATCGCCTAGTTTCACGATTTCGTTGGGGCCTACCAGTTGAAATTACCCCACCAGACCTAGAAACCCGGATTGCGATTCTCCGTAGCAAAGTCAATGAGGATCATATTAATGTCGGCAATGATACCCTTAACTACATTGCTGGCCAAATTGATACCAACATTCGGGAACTAGAAGGAGCATTAAACCAAGTCCAAGCTTTTGCTAATCTTAGCGGTGAGCCAATTACGCCACACCTCGCCTCTCAGGCATTAAAAGGGATTCGCCAGCAACAAAAAACGACCATTTCGATTGCTGAAATTCAAAAGCAAGTTGCCAGTTTCTATAACATCACCCAAGGCGACATTCTTGGTAAGAAACGGGTAAAACAAATCGTCGTCCCACGACAAATCGCCATGTACCTCTCCCGTGAATTAACGGATTATTCACTACCAAAAATTGGTAATGAGTTTGGTGGTAAAGATCATACAACTGTACTTCATGCCATCGACAAAATTGAAGCAGCTTTAAAAAAGGATACCGATCTTCAAAAAGATATTGGCAAGCTTAAAGAACACTTACACGCTTAGGCTGTGCATAACTGTTGAAGTTTTTCTCAGCTTTATCCACAGGTTATCAACAGCTTAAAAACTATAGTAATGCGGTTTTTCATCAGTTATCCACAATATCAACAGAAACTACTACGACTACTATTTTTAAACTATAAAATATATTTATATAAAGGAGCCATTACCATGAAATTCACAATTAATCGTTCAGCTTTTATTAGCCAATTAAATAATGTTCTACGTGCAATTTCATCTAAAACCACTATCCCAATTTTAACCGGATTAAAAATGGTTATTGATAAGGAGCAAATTATACTAACCGGTAGTAATTCCGACATTACAATTGAAAGTGTAATTAAAGCGTCCGATGCGAGCTATGGCTTAACTATTAATGAGCCAGGTGCCATTGTGTTACCTGCACGATTCTTCAGCGAAATAATCAAAAAGCTACCTGATAAGCAAGTAACCATTGAAGTTACAGATGGTTTCCGAGCTGACATTACTTCTGGGACTGCTAAATTTCAAATTAATGGTCAAGATGCTGAAAACTTCCCTCACTTGCCAGAAGTTGAAACTGATAAAACAGTGTCATTACCCAATGACATCTTAAAAGAGGTTATCCGTCAAACGGTAATTGCAGTTTCAAAACAAGAAAGTCGACCAATTCTGGCTGGGATTCATATTACGCTTCACAATGGCCTGTTAACGGCGGTTGCTACTGATAGTCACCGCCTAGCTCAGCGTAAGGTTCAATTATCCGATGTTGATAACGGAATTGATTTTGACGTTATTATCCCTGGTAAGAGTATGAATGAGCTTTCCGGAATGATTAGTGATAATGATGACGACGTTAAAGTCCAGGTAACTGAAAACCAAATTCTCTTCATTTTTGGCAATACTCATTTCTATTCCCGGTTACTGGAGGGTAATTATCCTGAGACAAGTCAATTAATTCCAACTACAGCAGATACAACGGTTGAGTTGGACGCTGGAACCTTTTTGGCTTCGATTGAACGGGCTTCACTGTTATCACACGAAAGTCGAAACGATGTTGTTAAACTAACCTTGAAACCGAGCGAAAACCGAGTCCAAATTAGTAGTGATTCGCCTGATATTGGGACGGTTGAAGAAGAGGTGGCCACAACAGCATTAGATGGAGCTGACTTGGAGATTTCCTTCAACCCTAATTACATGAAGGATGCACTACGGTCATTTGGCCAATCGACGATTAAAATTTCATTTACCTCGCCACTACGGCCATTTACTCTTGTACCAACTGAAAATCAAGAAAACTTTGTTCACCTGATTACGCCGGTTCGGACGTTTTAATTAAAAATTTAAAGAAAATTATCGCACCAAAACACTGGATTGAGAGTGTTCTGGTGCTTTTTTGCTGTTTTGGGTATTAAATAAAGTGAAATCATCCTCACCATAGAGAAAAATAAAAAGTAAAAGTGACAGAAAGTGGCCTCTGAGGGGCAGAGACTATTTCAAACTTAATTTTGATAAAAGATACTAGCTTAACTTTAAATGGCTGAGAAGGCCTTATAAGACATTTGACGACTTTAATTGTGGTATAATAAATATAGTAAAGTAGGTGAAATAGTGTGAAAAATAAGGAAGTTGTAATTGATCGACCGTATATTACTCTTGGCCAATTGCTGAAGGAAGAGGGAATTATTCCTACCGGTGGTGCGGCTAAGTGGTATTTAAAGGAAAATCAAGTCTTGGTAAACGGTACACCTGATACACGTCGGGGTCGTAAGCTTTATGTTGACGACCAGGTTCAAGTTCCCGCACATCCAGTTATAGTAATTAAATCTAAGTAGGCGCAAAATGATTTTGACGGAACTGCGGCTACATCATTTTAGAAATTACCAGGACGTGACGGTTCATTTTGCCCCTGGAATTAACGTCCTAATTGGTCGTAATGCTCAAGGTAAGACCAATTTGTTGGAGGCTATCTATGCTTTATCATTAACTCGCAGTCATCGAACTAGTAATGATCGTGAGTTAATTAATTGGCAGGCCCAGTCCGCCACTATCAGCGGAGTTGTCCAAAAAGCTAGTGGTCGTGTGCCGCTGGAATTGCAATTTACGAAGAACGGTAAACGAGCAAAGGTTAACCACCTGGAGCAAGCCCGCCTCGGCCAATACGTTGGTCAGTTAAATACGATCTTATTTGCGCCGGAAGACTTATCTCTGGTCAAGGGAGCTCCCGCAATCAGGCGACGGTTCATGGATAGAGAATTTAGTCAGATGAGTAGTAAGTACTTATACAATGCCAGTCAATTCCGAACATTATTGCGGCAACGAAATAAATACTTAAAGCAGTTAAAGTTTGGTCAGCAGCATGACCAGGTGCTGTTAGCGGTTTTGTCTGACCAACTGGCAGCTTATGGAGCTGAGGTAATCGTGGCACGTTATCATTTTCTCCGGCATTTAGAGAAGTGGGCCGCTAACTTGCATTACCAAATTTCTCTTAATCAGGAAAAACTGCACTTGGCTTATGCCACTCAGTTAAAAATTAGTGATTCCACTACGGTTGAGCAAGCTTACCAGGAATTATTAAAGATCTATCAAGATCACCAAGCACGTGAAATTGAGCAGGGAACGACCATGTATGGCCCGCAGCGTGATGACATTCATTTTATGGTTAATGGAAAAAACGTGCAGGCCTTTGGCTCCCAGGGCCAGCAACGGACAACCGCTTTGTCGGTAAAGCTGGCGGAGATTGACTTAATGAAAGAACAAACGGGTGAGTATCCACTGCTCTTACTTGACGACGTTTTATCAGAGCTAGATACGGTCCGCCAGACTCACTTACTGCAAGCAATTCAAGATAAGGTCCAAACTTTTTTGACGACGACCAGTTTAAGTGATGTGGCTAGACAACTAATTAAGCAACCGACAGTTTTTGAAATTAAGCATGGTACTTTGAGTAAGGAGGAAGCATAGTGAGCGACGAACAAAAAGAAACAAAGGCAGAGTTAGCTAGTGAATATAATGCCAGTCAGATTCAAGTTCTCAAGGGGCTCGATGCTGTTCGTAAGCGTCCAGGAATGTATATCGGATCGACATCTTCCCAAGGATTACACCACCTGGTTTGGGAAATTGTTGATAACGGAATCGATGAAGCCCTAGCTGGTTTCTGTACAGAAATTAACGTTGAGGTTGAACCCGATAATAGTGTTACCGTTCGTGATAACGGACGGGGGATCCCTGTCGACATTCAAAAGGACACTGGTAAGCCGGCTCTCGAAACGGTTTATACCGTCCTACACGCTGGTGGTAAGTTTGGCGGTGGCGGTTATAAGGTTTCCGGTGGTCTCCATGGTGTCGGGGCTTCAGTTGTCAATGCATTGTCCGAAGAATTGGATGTTAAGGTAGCCCGGCAAGGTAAGCGCTACTATATGGACTTTGATCGGGGTCATGTTAAGACCAAGATGAAGGTTATTACTACTGGTTTACCTGAGGATGTTCATGGAACGACCGTTCATTTCAAACCGGATCCGGAGATCTTTCGTGAAACTACTACTTATAACATCAAAACACTAACTAACCGTTTACGAGAACTCGCCTTCTTAAACAAGGGCCTCAAGATCACGATTGAAGATAAGCGTGACGAAAAGCCACAGCGTCAAGAATTCCTCTATGAAGGGGGGATTCGTCATTATGTTGAATACCTTAACCGGGGTCGGGATGTTCTCTTTGACCCACCGATTTATGTGGAAGGTAAGGAAAACGGTATTACGGTAGAAGTTTCATTGCAGTACATCAACGGCTACCGCAGCGACTTGTTGACCTTTACCAACAATATTCATACCTATGAGGGTGGTACTCACGAGACTGGCTTTAAGATGGCTTTGACTCGGGTGATCAATGATTATGGCCATAAATCTGGCGCCCTCAAGGACAATGAGACACTTTCCGGGGATGATGTTCGTGAAGGCCTTGTGGCAGTGGTTTCCATCAAACACCCTGATCCACAGTTTGAAGGTCAGACTAAGACTAAGCTTGGAAACTCTGATGCCCGGACGGCAACTGACCATGTCTTCGCAGCCACTTTCAATCGTTTCTTGCTTGAACACCCTGATGAGGCCAAGAAGATTGTCGAGAAGGGGCAACTAGCTTCCAAGGCCCGAGTAGCTGCCAAGCGGGCCCGGGAAGTTACCCGGAAGAAGAGTGGACTGGAGATCTCTAACTTACCTGGTAAGCTGGCTGATAACACTAGTAAGGACCCGAATATTTCCGAGCTATTTATCGTCGAAGGTGATTCTGCCGGTGGTTCTGCTAAGCAGGGTCGTTCTCGTTTAACCCAGGCGATTTTGCCAATTCGGGGGAAAATCTTGAACGTTGAAAAGGCATCCCTCGATCGGGTTTTAGCTAATGACGAAATTCGTTCCCTCTTTACAGCGCTAGGAACCGGTTTTGGGGATGATTTTGATATCACAAAGGCTAATTACCACAAATTGATTATCATGACCGATGCCGATGTCGATGGGGCTCATATTCGGACCTTACTACTGACCCTGTTTTACCGGTTCATGAAGCCAATGATTACTCATGGCTATGTTTATATTGCCCAGCCACCGCTTTATCAGGTTCGGCAAGGTAAGTTTGTTAAATACATCGAATCTGATGAGGAATTGGAACGGGTTGTCAACTCCTTGCAACCGAGTCCTAAGCCGGTTATTCAACGGTACAAGGGGCTTGGTGAAATGGATGCTGAGCAGCTTTGGGAGACAACAATGGATCCGGCGCACCGGCACCTGTTGCGTGTTCAGCTGGATGATGCCGCCCAGGCTGATAAGATCTTTCCAATGCTGATGGGTACTAAGGTGGGCCCACGGCGAGACTTTATTGAAAAGAACGCCAAATTTGTTGAGAACCTAGACCTGTAATTAGCTAACGTAAAAATTTATTAAAAAGGAGGAGCGACATTGGCTGAAGAAAATATGTCGAACCGAATTACGGACGTTAAATTGACGAGCCAGATGAAGAACTCGTTTCTAGATTACGCCATGAGTGTCATCGTTGCCCGGGCCCTACCCGATGTGCGTGATGGCTTAAAGCCGGTTCAGCGACGGATCCTGTACGGGATGAATGAATTAGGAGTAACTCCGGATAAGCCGTATAAGAAGTCGGCCCGGATTGTGGGGGATGTTATGGGGAAATTCCACCCTCATGGTGACTCTTCAATTTACGAAGGTCTGGTACGGATGGCCCAAGATTTTTCGTACCGTTACATGTTGGTTGATGGCCACGGTAACTTTGGTTCAATCGATGGGGACAGTCCCGCCGCGATGCGTTATACCGAGGCCCGGATGAGTAAGATTGCGGTAGAAATGCTGCGTGATATCAACAAGGATACCGTTGATTTTCATCCAAACTATGATGGGACGGAAAAGGAACCTGACGTTTTGCCAGCCCGTTTTCCGAACCTGTTAGTTAATGGTGCTTCCGGGATTGCCGTCGGGATGGCTACTAACATTCCAACCCACAACTTGGGTGAGGTAATTTCTGCTATTCATATGTTGATGGATAACCCGGATGCGACCACCGAGGACCTGATGAAAGTTTTGCCTGGTCCAGACTTTCCAACCGGTGGGGTCGTCATCGGTAAGTCCGGTATCCGAAAGGCTTATGAAACCGGCCGGGGTACGATTATCGTTCGGGCAAAGGTTGACATTGAAGAAAAGAAGAATGGCAAGCAGCAGATCATCGTGCACGAAATTCCGTACATGGTCAATAAAGCCAAGCTGATTGAACGAATCGCTGAGTTAGCGCGGAACAAAGAAATCGAGGGAATCACCGACATCAATGATGAAACCGACCGGGACGGAATGCGAATTGTAATTGATGTTCGGCGTGATGCCAGTGCTGAGGTCATTTTGAACAACCTTTACAAGATGACCTTAATGCAAACAACCTTTAACTTTAATATGCTGGCAATCGTCAACGGATCGCCGAAGATCTTAAGTCTTAAGGAAATCCTTCAATATTACTTAGAGCACCAGGAAAACGTTGTACGGCGGCGGACCCAATTTGAATTGAAGAAGGCTCAAAAGCGGGCTCATATCGTTGCTGGTTTGCGGATTGCCCTTGACCATATCGATGAGATCATCAAGATTATCCAAAATTCTCAAACTAGTGAGATTGCTAAGAATGAATTAATGGATAATTATGGTCTTTCTGATCGGCAGTCGCAGGCAATTCTGGATATGCGGTTAGTTCGTCTGACTGGCTTGGAACAGGAAAAAATTGAGGCAGAGTACCAGAAGTTGATGAAGTCCATTGCCGACTATAAGGATATCTTGGCCCATGATGACCGTATTCACCAAATCATTTATGATGAATTGATGGAAATCCAACGGAAATTTGGTGACAAGCGGCGGACAGAATTACAGGTCGGCAATATTACCAATATTGAGGATGAAGACTTAATTGAGGAACAGGATATCATCGTAACCTTGACTCATAATGGCTACATCAAGCGTCTACCGGTAGATGAATTCAAGTCTCAACACCGTGGTGGCCGTGGTGTCAAGGGAATGGGTGTCCATAAGGATGACTTCATCGAACAATTAATTTCTAGTTCAACCCATGATCTCTTGCTCTTCTTCACCAATTCCGGGAAAGTCTTTTCGATGAAGGGCTATAAAATTCCCGAATATGGTCGAGCTGCCCAAGGAATTCCAATCATTAACCTCTTAGGTATTAATAGCAAAGAAAAGATCAACGCAGTTATTAATGTTTCCCATGCTTCTAAGGATGATGATAAGTACCTCTTCTTTACTACTAAGCGGGGAATCGTTAAGCGGACGCCAGTATCAGAATTTAAGAATATTCGTAGCAATGGTTTGAAGGCAATCAACCTTCATGATGGGGACGAATTAATCAACGTTAACATCATTTCGGATGGTCAACCGATGATTATCGGGACTCACCATGGTTATGCCTTGACCTTTAAGTCCAACCTCGTTCGTTCAATGGGTCGGGCTGCTGCCGGAGTCCGCGGAATTCGTCTTCGTGACGATGATTATGTCATTGGCGCAGCACCATTGAATCCGGATGATAATGTTTTAGTTATCAGTGAAAATGGCTTTGGTAAGCAAACACCGGCTAGTGAGTACCCAATTAAGGGTCGTGGTGGCCTAGGAGTCAAGACCGTTAATGTCACCGCTAAAAACGGTCCATTAGTTGGCCTGACGACTGTTCAAGGCGATGAAGATATCATGTTGGTTACTGACCACGGAGTTATTATTCGCTTTGGTATTGAGACGGTTTCTCAGACCGGTCGTTCAGCTGTCGGTGTCCATTTGATTAAGATGGATAAAGGAACCAGGGTTGCCACGATGGCAAAGGTTGCCAAGGATAACGGTGATGGTGATAACGATGCCGACCAAGAAGATAAACAATCTTCACAGGAAGTAACTGCTACCGACAATCAAAAGTAATTGAGCAAGAAAGACAAAAATCCTGAGAAGTTGCGTATTATATAATTAGAGCGCAATTCTCAGGATTTCTGTTATTTGTTTCTTGTTTTAAATCCCAGTCTATGCTATATTTTATAGCTGTGAGTATACGTACAGACGTCTACTCTCCTTGTTCTTCTAGATTTTAGAAGAGCCAGAGTCCATAAGGAGGTGTAACATTCATGGAAACACGCAAATATGAAATTACTTACATCATTCGTCCTGATATCGAAGAATCTGCTAAGAGCGACTTAGTAGCCCGTTTTGATAAGGTATTGACGGACAATGGTGCAAACGTTGCTGAATCAAAGGATTGGTCAACGCGGCGGTTTGCTTACCCGATCGATAAGTACACGGAAGGTACCTACCACGTAATCACTTTGACGACTGATTCTGACACGGCTTTAAACGAATTTGATCGTTTAGCTAAGTTCAGTGACGATATCCTACGTCACATGATCGTTAAGCTTGATGCTTAATTAAGATCGTCAATGTAAAGAGAGGAGACCGATCGAATGATTAATCGTGCAGTCTTAACTGGACGCTTAACGCGAGATCCCGAATTGCGCTATACCACCAGTGGAACAGCGGTGGTGTCGTTTACGCTAGCGGTTGATCGGCAGTTTCGGAACCAGAATGGTGACCGGGATGCTGACTTTATCAACTGTGTTATCTGGCGTCGATCAGCCGAAAACTTCAGTAATTTCACTCATAAGGGTTCCCTAGTGGGAATCGATGGCCGCATTCAAACGCGGAACTACGAAAATCAACAGGGAAACCGGGTTTACGTTACTGAAGTTGTTGTTGATAACTTTGCCTTGCTTGAACCTCGTCAACAAAATGGTGGCATGAACCAGGGTGGCAACCAGCGACCATTTAATAATGGTAACCAGCAGCCATTTAATAACCAAGCCCCATTTGGTGGTCAGGGTCAGCAGCAGCCGTTTAACAATAATCGTGGTAATAACAATCAACCACAACCGCAAACAACTAGCAATGCTCCTCAACCTAATTCGTCGGCTAATGCCAACAGTGGTTTTGACAATAGCCAGAACAGTAATGCAGGTAACCCATTTTCTGGTTCAAGTGATGACAATGGGGATACTTCCATTTCTGATGACGATTTACCATTCTAAAAATTTTTACCAGATAGGAGGGTAATTTCATGGCACAACAACGTCGGGGCGGTCGTCGTCGTCGTAAGGTCGACTTCATCGCCGCAAATCATATCGAATACATCGATTATAAAGACACTGATTTATTACGTCGGTTTATTTCTGAACGTGGTAAGATTTTACCACGGCGGGTCACTGGTACCAGTGCTAAGAACCAACGAAAGTTAACGGTCGCTATCAAGCGTGCCCGGATTATGGGTCTTCTGCCATTTGTTGCTGAAGACTAATAGAATAAAAAGCTTGTTTCAAGTGGAGCAAGCTTTTTGCTTTTTAAATAGTTATTAGACGGCTGACCTCCAACGAACGGGCTAGCCGTCTTATTTTCTCTTGTCCAAGTTGATGGGGTTTAGTAAGCTGGTGTGATATGATAGAACTATCCAATTAAAAATGGGCACGAGCGGTGTCTATTGGGAGGATTGTTATGCGTAAATTTTTCAGTAGTGCAAACTGGTTGTTTTACTTTAAACACCCAGCAGTCCGCTGGAATGTCTGTTACTTATTGGTTGTCACGGTTATTAGTCTGGTTCTCGCCTTCATGTTTAACTGGACTATTGGACTGGTCGTTCTAATTCTAGCAATAGTAGGAATGACAATTAGTCTACGTCGCTTGCGACAATTAGTTGATGATACCCAAGAGTATTTGAAAAAATTGACCTACCAAGTTCAACATGGTCAACAGGAGGCCCTGTTGGAGATGCCGGTAGGGATGATTATGTTAAACACTCATAATGAGATTGAATGGATTAATCCCTATATGGCTCGTTATTTCAAACTAGAGCACATAGTTGGCAAACGGGTACGGGATGTTGATGCTCAGTTAGCCGATTTGCTTGATCAGGGTCGTGAACGCCAGGGAACCCATATAGTTAAATGGCAAAATCGGCAGTTCGAGTTTCTCTTTCAGCCTCAGTACCGGGTAGCCTACTTACTTGATATCACGAAGTATGAACAGGTAGAACAACGTTATCACCAAGCGCAAATTTTCCTGGGAAATATTTATCTAGATAATTATGATGAATTGATTCAGGGAATGAGCGATTCTGCCGTTTCAAACCTGCACAACTACGTTACTTCCGAGATCAATAAGTGGGCGACTGCTAATCACCTGTTGATGAAGATCCTTGACGATGACAATTACTTAATTATTGGTCATCAGTCCTCATTAACGGAAATGGAGAAAAAGAAATTTAAGATTTTGGATACCATTCGGCAGAGTACCTCTCAGCAAAATTCACCAGTGACGTTAAGCGTTGGGATTGCTTACGGGGAAGACGACTTAATTAAATTAGCCGATACAGCGCAAGATAACCTCGATTTGGCGCTTGGTCGTGGTGGTGATCAGGTGGTAGTTCGCTCTAAGAATCAGCCTGCTCGTTTTTACGGTGGTAAGACTAACCCAATGGAGAAACGGACTCGGGTACGGGCACGAATGATCAGCCAGGCTCTTCAGGAATTGATTGCCCAGGCCGACCAACTTTTCGTCATGGGCCATAATAATCCTGATATGGACTCGCTGGGTGCCTGTCTTGGGATTAGACGAATTGCAGAAATGAATGGTAAGGAGTGTTGGATTGTTATTGGTAACCAGCGTCCCCATGCTGATATTCAGCGCCTAATCAATGAGGTCAATAATTACCAGACGATTAAGGATCATATCATTACGCCCGCTCAAGCTCTTAATAAGGCCACAGCCAGCAGCCTTTTGGTGATGGTTGATCATGCTAAGCGTAGTATCACTATTTCACCAGAACTGTATGACAAACTAAAGGACCGGCTGGTAATCATTGATCACCACCGGCGCGGCGAAGAGTTCCCCGAGAATCCGTTATTAGTCTATATTGAACCTTATGCTTCCTCGACCTGTGAATTGATCACTGAAATGTTTGAGTACCAACCACGAGAAGGCAAGGGCTTAAACAAGATTGAGGCAACGACCATGTTGACGGGGATTCAGGTTGATACCAAATCATTTACCAAGAGTGCTGGTACACGGACCTTTGATGCTGCTAGTTACTTGCGGTCTGCAGGTGCCGATGGGATGATGATTCAATCCTTTATGAAGGAGGATCCGCAGAGTTTTATGGATCGTAACCACCTTATTTCTCGGGCTACGATTCAAGGCCACCATGCTATTTGTGCTGGTGAAAATGATCGAATTTACGGCTCCGTAACAACAGCACAAGCGGCCGATATGTTGCTTCAGGTAGAAGGAGTAGCCGCTTCCTTTGTCATTACTTTACGTGCGGATGGTAAGGTAGGGATTTCGGCCCGTTCGGCAGGTGACGTCAATGTTCAAGTCTTGATGGAAAAGATGGGTGGTGGTGGTCACCTTGCTAATGCCGCCACCCAGGTTAGTGGTAAGACCGTTGACCAGGTTAAGCAAGAATTGATTGCACTTCTGCAACAGACGGTCGATAATAGTAGTCAGGAAGATACAGAGGAGTGAAGACTATGAAAGTTATTTTTGTTCAAGATGTTCGTGGCCGCGGTAAGCGTGGTCAGGTAAAGGATGTTCCAGATGGTTACGCTCAAAATTACTTAATCAGACGGGGCCTAGCCAAGCAAGCTACGAAGGCGGCCATGAGCCAACTGGCTGGTCAACAGCGGGCTGAAAAGAAGCACGCTGCTGAAGAATTGGCTGAGGCAAAACGCTTGAAGAAAATTTTGGAAGATGATAAGACTGTCGTTGAATTAAGCGGTAAGGCTGGTACTGACGGTCGGATGTTTGGCTCAATTTCGACTAAGCAGATTGCCACGGCCCTACAAAAGCAATACCAGGTTAAGATCGATAAGCGAAAGATTGAACTGGCAGCACCGATCAAGGCTCTCGGTTATGTGAATGTACCAATTAAGCTTCATCCACAGGTAACGGCTGAGATTCGGGTGCACATTGCGGAAAAGTAAGATTACCGTTATAATTAAATTTCAATTTCAAAAAGCGAGGTATCGTCATGGATAATGCACCAGTGCAAGAAGAACCACACGATATTGAAGCTGAAAAGGCAGTTCTTGGAGCTGCTTTTTTAAGTAAGAACGCGTTGGCTGATGCAATGGAATATTTGCAACCCGCCGATTTTTATAAGCGGGCCCATCAAATTATCTTTAAAAAGATGATGGAATTAAATGATGATGACCAGCCCATTGACGTGGTAACGGTTAAGAGTGCCTTAGATAAGGATAAACAGACTGAAAATGTTGGCGGGATGGTTTATCTAGCCGAGTTGGCTTCGGCAGTACCGTCTGCGGCCAACGTCACTTTCTATGCCAAGATTGTTCATGATAAGGCGGTCCGGCGCAATTTAATTGACACGGCCACTAAGATTATTAATGAAGGCTATGCAGACGATAATGACACTACGGAACTGTTAGATCAGGCGGAGCAGTCAATTCTTCACGTTTCGGAAACCAACGACCAGAATGGCTTTCAAGATATTGAAACCATTCTCAACCAATCGATGAACCATATTGAAAAGTTGTCGAGCAATGACTCGGAAATTACTGGTTTGGAAACAGGGTATCCACAGCTTGACCAAATGACGACTGGCTTCCATCCGGATGAACTGATTATTATTGCTGCCCGACCGGCTGTGGGGAAAACGGCTTTTGCTCTTAATATTGCCCAAAACGTTGCAACCAAGACCAACACGGCCGTAGCCATCTTCAGCTTGGAAATGGGTGCCGAATCACTGGTTAACCGAATGCTGTGCGCGGAGGGGAATATTGATGCCAATCACCTCCGAACAGGGAACCTAACCACTGATGAGTGGGAAAGTCTCTTTTTTGCGGCAGGAACCCTATCAAATGCTCAGATTTATATTGATGATACGGCTGGCATTAAGGTTGCTGAAATTCGGGCTCGTTGTCGACGCTTAAAAAAGGAAAATAAGAATTTGGGCTTGATCGTAATCGACTACTTGCAGTTGATTGAGGGTAATAATCCTGATAATCGTCAGCAAGAAGTTTCGGAAATTTCCCGCCAACTTAAACGTCTTGCCAAGGAGTTGGAGGTCCCGGTAATCGCCCTCTCCCAGCTATCCCGGAGTGTTGAACAACGTCAGGACAAACGACCGGTTTTATCTGATATTCGTGAGTCCGGGTCAATCGAACAGGATGCTGATATCGTTAGTTTCCTTTACCGTGATGACTACTATGAGCATGACGATGATGACAATGATAATCAGCAAGAGGGTCAAGGCAATGATGATTCCAACGTTAGTGAAGTTGAGGTCATTATTGAGAAGAACCGGAGTGGTCCACGGGGAACGGTTAAATTGTTATTTGCTAAGTCTTATAACAAGTTTGCTTCTGTATCCTACGTGCCAGAAGACCACCAATAATATATAATAAGGAATATGAGAAGGAGCGTTTCAGCTATAACTGGAGGGCTCTTTTCGTTCGCTTGCAATTAAATAAGTTAAGGAGGCGCTAAAATGAGCCATCAAACAAGGGGAATCGAATTAAAATGGCTGTTATTAGGAATGTTCTTTGGTAGCATCGGTAACAGCTTTGTCTGGCCATTAACAACTATTTATATGCATAATCAACTGCACGAGTCACTGACCGTTTCCGGAATTGTCCTATTATTTTATTCGGGAGCAAATGTGATTGGTAGCTACATTAGTGGCTTGTTATTCGATAAACGAAATCCACGATACCTGATGCTGGGGGGCACAGTTCTTGCAACCCTGGTGATCGCCACAATGATCTTCTTTAATGACTGGCCCATTTACGCCATTCTTTTGACAGCAATCGGTTTTTTTAACGGCTGGATCATTACGATGGTCAATTCTTTCGGCACGAAATTGCGGATGGATGGGCGTTACGTCTTTAATATGCTCTATTTTGCTAATAACCTGGGAATGGTGATCGGAACTACGATTGTGGGTCCCCTCTACCAGGGAGCTCACGGAAATATTGGGCCGCTCTTCTTAATTACGACAGTGCTGTACATTCTTTTTACCTTAGTAGTATTTTTCTTCTTTCACGAGGATCCACATCCACAGCCGGTCGATGAGGCGCGTTTTAAAAGTGATGAACCGGCAGTTACTAAAATTCCACGTGCTAACCTATGGATCTGCTGGGTCTTCTTCATCACCTTATGTATCGTCTGGACAATGTACGAGCAATGGTCCAGTAACCTATCCGTCTTCATGACTGAGCAAGGAATTTCGATGACTAAGTACAGCCTATTATGGACATTAAACGGTGTATTGATCGTAATTATCCAGTTGCTATTAACCTGGTTGAATCGCTTTTATAATAATCCCTATGTGCAAGTTTATATTGGAATTTTCACCGTTGGCCTATCCTTTGTGTTACTCTTATTTGCGACTAACTATCTCTGGTTTGTGATTGCTATGATAATCTTGACGATTGGCGAGGCAACGGCGTTTCCAACGATGCCGGCGATTGTCAACAGTCTTTCACCAGTCGAGGTCAAGGGAAAGTATCAAGGAATTCTTAATGCCTTTTCCTCATTAGGGAAGGCATTTGGCCCGCTCTTTGGAGGCCTAGTCATCGGGGCTGCTTCTTACCATGTTCTTTTCATCATTTGTGCTCTTTCTATCTTTGCCATGGAAGTAGTTGTTTTATTGGTTGTACGAATGCAGCGGGCTCATACGATTAAATACTAAGGAAGTAATATAGTGTTTTATAATAACTTTGATCGTGTCCGAAGTGAAGATCGGTGGGGAATGGTTGGCAAGACCGGTGATGACTTCCGTGAAAATCGTTTGTTAAAGGTGCCATGCTATAAATGTCATCGTTCTCCTTTAATCATTGCTGAACGTAATTGGATGGCAACCAACCACGACAATTCTCAACGTTATCAGATTATGGTGTCCTGTGAACATTGTGGTGCAGTTGATCAATTTATTGTCAATGATGGTCACGAAGGTCAGATTAGTAAACTTAAGCGTAGTCAGCATTCGGTTTCCAGTAATCAATTGATTTAAAAAGTTGTTAAAAATAGGCAAGCAGCTGGGGATGAACTCAGTTGCTTGCCTATTATGAATTATAGAAAAAATATTATAGTCTAGATATTTTATTACTTTTATGAGTTGAGCCTTTCCTTAATTTCCTAAAAAATAAGTTATCATTAAATGCTATGCTAAAATGGAGTTGAAAGGGAAGTGAAGGGAATGGATACCAAACAGTATCGTTATACAAAAGATAATTTTGACATTAAGAAGGCGCCAACTTGGGTGGCAGATTCTTCCGACCAACTTGATAAGATCAAGCAGACGATTAATTCTAATGTTAAAAAAATTAAAAATGCTCAGAAGAAAATGTATGCCCGTCATCGCTATGGAGTGCTCGTGGTGATTCAGGCGATGGATGCCGCCGGGAAAGATAGTATGATTAGTCATATTTTTTCTGGAGTTAACCCGGTCGGCTTTAAAGTGGCCAACTTTAAGCAACCGACTACCAGGGAGCTTCAGCACGACTACCTGTGGCGAATTAATGCCGCTCTTCCGGAGAGGGGTTCAATCGGCGTCTTTAACCGTTCTTATTATGAGGATGTGTTGGTTTCTCAGGTTCATCCCCAATTGATCCTAAATGCGAACCTACCTGGAATAACTACCCTTCTGGATGTTAACAAAGACTTTTGGGAGGGTCGTTATGAGGACATTCGCCAATATGAGAAATATTTAAGTCGTAATGGTTATATGATTTTAAAGTTCTTCCTTCATGTTTCAAAGGATGAGCAAAAGAACCGTTTCCTTTCCCGGATTGAAACACTACGAAAGAATTGGAAGTTTTCTGCTGCCGACATTCGAGAACGTCAGTATTGGAAAAAATACCAGCTGGCTTATAACCGAGCAATCAACGCGACAGCTACGAAAGAGAACCCCTGGTACGTGATTCCAGCTGATGATAAGTGGTACTCACGCCTAATCGTATCAGATATCATTACTAAGCGGATTGAAAAGTTGCCACTGGCTTATCCAACGATGACTCCAGATCAAGAAGGTGAGCTGGCTAAGGCACACATGGAATTATTGGATGAAGATAAGAATAAAAAGTAGCTTTATTAGTAGCTGAAAATTAAGTTATATTAGTTTTTAAAATGAAGAAGGACCTGATGAAGAGACATCTTTTCACCAGGTCCTATTAAAATTTAAAAATAAAAAAGCACCTATCCAGGTGCACATAATGGGCAGTCAGGGGTTCGAACCCTGGACCCACGGATTAAGAGTCCGTTGCTCTGCCAGCTGAGCTAACTGCCCATGTCATTGACAACAATTATTATAATAACAGATTTAGTTTAGCTTGGCAAGAGTTTTTAAAATAAAAACTAGTGAGAAAGGCTATCCTTCTTACCAGTTATGAATTAAAAGACCAGAAAAACTTATGGTAGCTTATAACCAGCCGCTAAGTAAAGGTCGTACCATTCCTGATTAGTCAATGGGACATCGACTTGTGAATGCCTTTTTGGTGCGTGTTCCAAGTAGCAAAGGATTAGTGGCTTCCACTTACCACCAATTACGTCCATGGTAACTTGGATTTCGCTAAGTGCGGTCTTTGTCATTAAATTACCTCGTCAATGTAACAAAAAAAGAGATTGAGAAAACCCCAATCTCTGTAAACCTCTGATGGGCAGTCAGGGGTTCGAACCCTGGACCCACGGATTAAGAGTCCGTTGCTCTGCCAGCTGAGCTAACTGCCCATTAATATAACCTCTTAACAAGGTACTTTATTAATTTACCATTCAAGGCAATGGATGTCAACCCTAAATCACGATAAATGTAAAAGAAATTAGCTGTGCTATAATAGGGACACGGTTATTAAGTTTAGTTTAAGTTTAAGTCAATCACCCAGTGGAGGGGATTTTGAGATGGCAAAAAAAATACTAGTCGTCGATGACGAGAAACCAATTTCGGATATTATTAAATTTAATCTCGAAAAAGAAGGCTACGAGGTTGTAACTGCCTATGATGGTGAAGAAGCCCTCGAGAAGGTTGAAAGCGATAATCCCGACTTAATTATTTTGGACCTGATGCTGCCGAAGATTGATGGATTAGAGGTTGCCAAACGGGTCCGGGCTAAGCACACCATGCCAATTATTATGGTAACTGCCAAGGACTCTGAATTAGATAAGGTTCTTGGCTTAGAGCTCGGGGCCGATGATTATGTTACCAAGCCATTTTCTAATCGGGAATTAGTAGCACGGGTTAAGGCTAACTTACGGCGGCAGGCAACCCTTAAAGCACCAGCCGAAAAAGACAAAAACACTGACATCCAAGTCGGTGACTTAACAATTCACCCCGAAGCCTATACAGTTACTAAACGGGGCGAAAACATTAACCTAACTCATCGTGAATTCGAATTACTTCATTACTTGGCACAGCATATTGGCCAAGTCATCAATCGTGAACATCTTTTGCAAACTGTTTGGGGTTATGATTACTTTGGTGATGTGCGGACTGTTGATGTTACAGTCCGTCGACTGCGAGAAAAAATTGAGGATAATCCGAGCCACCCACAATGGTTAATTACTCGGCGTGGGGTTGGTTACTACTTAGCAAATCCAGATCAAAATTAGAGGCTGAGCAGTTGTGAACAGCAAATTAAAATTTTATCAATCGATTCGTTTTAAAATCGCCCTCGTATTCGCGTTAATGTTGATGTTAACGCTGGAATGTGTTGGGGCGGCTTTTGTACGTCAGTTGGAACATCAGAATTTAAATACTTTTAAGCAATCAATTGAGTTGCCATCCTACGTAGACAACTCACTAAGTACTCAGTTGACTCGTTCCAATACCGGCAAAGCTAACCACCAGATTCGCCAAATCCTTTCGGAAGTCAATAACAATAATATTTCTGAGATTCGGGTTATTGACAACAAGGGAACGATCAGGGGAACCAGCAATGCCAATAATCGAGGAACGGTTGGCCAAAAGTCGACTGATCAAGCCGTCAAAGCGACGTTAATGAATAACCGGTCACATTCAGAGAATATTTATGACAGTGCCAACCATACTCGTTATTATATCAATGTGGTTCCACTAGTTGACAACAGTAATAATAATGTGATCGGTGCGGTATACTTACGGGCTAGTCTAGAGACGGTCTATTCCAACATCAATAGCATTACGTTGATTTACCTCTCCGCGGCTTTGATTACCATTGTCATTGGGTTAATCCTCGCAATTATTATTTCCCAGGAAATAACCCGACCAATTGAAGAAATGCGTAAACAGGCTTTACGCATTGCCCGTGGTGACTTTTCTGGTCAAGTGCGAGTCTTAGGCAATGATGAGCTGGGCCAGCTTGCTGGGGCAGTCAACAATCTGTCCGTGCGGGTGGAAGAAGCTCAAGAATCGACCGACTCTGAACGACGGCGGCTGGACAGTGTCCTTTCCCATATGTCTGATGGCGTTTTAGCAACCGATCGACGGGGAAATGTCACAATCGTCAATAATATGACTCTTCAATTATTGGGAGTGGACCATGAGGACGACCTGATTGGCAAGTCGATCATTGATGTTCTCAATATTCGCCATGACTATACAGTGCGTCAATTGGTTAATACCGAGCAGCGTGAAATGATCATTGATATGTCCAATGAGGGTAATAATTTGATCCTAAAGGCCTACTTTTCACCGATCCAGCGTGAATCTGGTTTTGTTTCCGGTTTGGTCTGTGTTCTGCATGATGTTACCAGCCAAGAGAAGGAAGAGCGAGAACGAAAGCAATTTGTTTCTAACGTTTCGCACGAGTTGCGAACACCGCTAACAAGTGTACATTCTTACGTTGAAGCCCTGAGCGACGGAGCCTGGAAAGACAAGCAGGTTGCACCGAAGTTCTTAAAAGTTATTCAGGGAGAAACCGACCGGATGATCCGGATGATCAATGACCTTCTTAGCCTATCACGGATGGATGCCGGGACGACCAAGCTTAATCTTGAGTACGTCAACATTAAAGAGCTACTGAATTATATTTTGAACCGGTTCGATATGATCATCAAAAAAGAAGAGGACGATGGTGAGACGACTAAGAAGAAGTACACTATTGAACGGCATTTTACTAAGAAAGATCTTTGGGTTGAAATTGATACTGATAAGTTTACCCAGGTAATTGATAATATTATGAATAACGCAATCAAGTACTCACCTGATGGCGGGATTATTACCGTTCGCCTATTAGAAACTCATAATCATGTCATTATGAGTATTGCCGACCAAGGCCTAGGTATTCCTCGTAAGGACTTAGGACGGATCTTTGACCGGTTCTTCCGAGTAGATAAGGCACGCAGTCGTAAGCAGGGCGGTACCGGATTAGGACTTGCCATTTCTAAGGAAGTTATTAACATGCTCGGTGGCCAAATTTGGGTTGACAGTGTTGAGGGTCATGGTTCAACCTTCTATATCTCGTTGCCATACGTGCCATATGAAGAGGAGGATGATTGGGATGATGATCAAGAAGCTAAGAGCTAACTGGTTATCAATTGCACTGACCATTGTTGTATTAGTCAGTCTCCTTTTGTCGGGAATTGTTTGGACTAATCCCTTTCAATCCGATTATTTTCATCGGGAGAATGGTACAAACAATCAGCAGTTGGCTGCTCAGTCGATTGGTGATGTTTATTTGCCAACAATGATTGTTAGGACGAATAATGATGGTGATCAACAGCTTCTTTATAGCCAACATAAGGATCTAATTTATCAAGCCAAAGAAAAATTAGCTAGTTGGCAACTGGGGCGGACCAGCACCGTTAAGACCAACAACAGCGATGTTTATCTTAGCTACCTGCGTCACCATGATTCATTAATGTTAAGCTATCCAGATAACATTCCGGGGACGGTTTTTAATGAAACTTTTAAGCAATCGGTTGACATCAGCCGGGTTAAACGAATTAACCATATTGTGATTCCCCTAGATGGGTCGCGGGAGCTTTATTTACTCAGTGACTATCACTATGGTGTTTATCGAGTTCGGATTGCTAAAGGTGATCCCCAAAAAATAGTAACGAATATGCATGGCCTGACGCCGATCAATGTTGACCACCGCATTGTTAATGGCCATGCAGTGATGGTTTATCTTCATTCTTTTGCCTTGCCGAGGCTGGCATACCAAATTAGTGACCAGAAAATTAGTAGTCTCAGTGCTAACCTGATGAGTACTACCCAACATGCTAACTTCACTACTCACCAGGATGGTAACCATGTTGTCTACACGGACGGTACTAACCGTCATTTGGTTTATGACTCTGCTCGCGGAACCGTAAACTATGAGAATGAAGTTGGCCGGTCTAACGAAAATAATATTAATCAACTGTATTCACATTTTTATCATGCTTTGACAAAGACAGGGATGCCTTTGAATAATGTTCGGTTTGACGAGGTTACGAATCATGGTCGGACAATTACCTATCGTAGTTATGTGGAAGGCTTCCCGATTATTAATGATGATAACTATGGTGGAGCCAAGCTTCAAGCTGATGCTAATGGGGTAGAACGTTACTTAATGAGTCTTTACACTGTTCAAGTACCATTACCTTTGGACGGTTCGACCGTTAGATTACCATCAACCAACAGTGTCCTTAATCAATTGCATAATAGTAGTCATTTTAGAGACATTACTGATTTACGGGTTGGCTATGAATGGAAAACCGAACCGACAAACCACCAAACGGTTAAGATGGAGCCAACATACTTTGCTAAGTATCATGGTAAGTGGGTTAATTACACCGCACTCTTAAAGTAGGGAGGAGGCAAATAATGAACTTTAAACGTATTCAATGGATCTTTTTATTTGCTTTCTTGATTTTTGACTTGATTGTAGCGGGATCACTCTTCTTTCAAAACCGTTTTACGATTGCTAACAGTAGTTCTCACCAAACAACGATGGTTATTAAGGAAATGAAGACTGATGCTATTAGCTGCAAACCTCTATCTAATCATCAACATTTGGGATATTATTTTGCAGGTAGTCGTTCTGGAGATAATGGAGAGCTAGACTCACAAGCTGCCAAGTTACGCGACCAAAGTTATCATTTTAACTCTGATGAGTTAGTTAGTAGCTTTGATGATCCGATAAAGGTTGATCGTCATCATCCAACCAAGCGCCTAGCACGTTTGGTTAATAACTCCCACCTGATTGCTTTAGGAAATAGATATCATTATGATGCTCAGTTATCTGATCATGAGACGATAGTTTACACTCAACAGTTGGCTCATCGACCACTCGAATCAGTGGATGGTCAGTTACGATTTCACCTTAATAACAATGGTGCAGTAACTGGTTATACGCAGACTTACTTGGAAAATCGACGAATATTGCGACCACAAGCTCCAATTATTAGCCAGCAACACGCGGTAACTTGGCTTTATAAGCATAATCTAATTCCTAATAACTCCCAAGTTCGTTGGGCAAAGCTGACTTACACAAAATTATTAGTCACTAATAGTCATGACCAGGCCGTCTATATTCCAACCTGGGTCGTTGAGGTAAAGGCTAAAAACGCCGACACGGTTCAACGTCTGCGGGTAAATGCCTTTAATAGTACGTTGATGAAGAGCAGTCCAGACAATGTCAATATAAGTTCAATCGAAAAATAAGAGGTAGTTTAACGTGAGTAAAGATGATTTTTTACGTTATAGTATTTTGGCTAGTGGAAGCACGGGAAATGTTACCTATTTAGAAACTGCCCATCATCGCATCCTAATCGATGCAGGTTTAAGTGGTAAGCGGATTGAAAAATTAATGAATAAGATTGGGCGAACTCTGAAAGATGTTGAGGCAGTCTTCGTTACCCATGAACATAGTGACCATAGTCATGGAGTGGGCGTCTTAGCTCGTCGTTATGGGATGGATGTCTATGCGAATGCTGGTACCTGGAAGGCCATGGCCAAGCGGGTTGGTAAGATTCCCGTAGCGCAAAAACATCTTCTGGCGCCAGGACACGTTGCTGACCTTGGTGACATGGAAGTAGAAAGCTTTGCGGTTTCCCATGACGCCGCTGAACCGCAATTTTACCAAGTCCACCATGATAACAAGACTTTTTGTATTCTGACTGATACCGGTTATGTCTCAGATCGGGTAGCAGGGACTATTAAGAATGCTGATGCCTACCTGATGGAATGCAACCATGATACTGAAATGTTACGAATGGGCCCTTATTCTTGGCCTCTTAAGCAGCGGATTTTAAGTGACGAAGGGCACCTGTCCAATGAGGAAGGGGCCGATGCCTTAATGAATGTGGTTGGCCCACGAACCAAAGAGATCTTTCTTGGTCACCGAAGTCAGCATAATAATATGCGATCGTTAGCTCATTTAACCGTGGCAAGCCTGATGGAACAACACGATTTTGGTGTCGGTCATGATTTCCGGCTTGATGATGCAGAACCAGCAACGCCTAGCAAATTGCTCACCCTATAAAAATAAAAATAAAGATAATTTAAATTCAATATTTCTTCATAATTAGCTCGTATGGTGAAGAAAAAAGAACTGGGGGAATTGGAATGAGGAATGAGAATCAAGGAACGCCACGACGAACTAACCGTTTCTGGGTTAAAGTTGCTGGCGTGGGACTCATCGCAGGTTTAATCGGTGGGGGAATTGCCATTGGAATTGGTGGTGCTATTCAACATCATGAGGCTGTTGTTAGTACCCGGGTACCAAGTGGTTCTAACCGGGCTGGTGGCACTAAGGTGAACAAGAACAAGGCAGACCTAAATGGTGAGGCCACGAGAGCCTATAATTCTGTTCAGGGAGCCGTGGTTAGCGTAATCAACAAACAGAATGTTCAGCAAGATAATGGTATTCTGGGAATGTTTGGCCCTACCCAGGGTGATAATAGTTCTTCTTCGAGTTCTAATGGTAAACTTGAAACAGCCAGTGAAGGTTCCGGAGTGATTTACAAGAAGAGTGGAAATGCGGCCTACATTGTTACCAATAACCACGTGGTAAAAGGGTCCAGTGCTCTTCAAGTAATCATGAGTAATGGTCGCAAGGTCGATGCTCAATTGGTCGGTACTGATGCTGCCACTGATTTGGCTGTGTTGAAAATTAATTCGGCGAATGTTACTACGGTAGCTGGATTTGGTAACTCCAATTCAATTACTGCCGGTCAAGATGTCCTGGCTATCGGTTCACCGATGGGCAGTGAATACGCGAATACCGTTACTAAAGGAATTGTTTCTGCTAAAAACCGAACTCTGAAAGCCGGGACTGATGGAACATTGACGTCGGTTATCCAGACCGATGCGGCAATCAACTCTGGTAACTCCGGTGGCCCATTGATTAATATGGCTGGTCAGGTCATTGGAATTAACTCGATGAAACTGTCTTCTGATAACCAGGGTTCTTCGATTGAAGGGATGGGCTTTGCCATTCCAAGTAACGAAGTTACTAGAGTTATTAATCAGATCGTTAAGCACGGTCGAGTAATCAGACCCAGACTTGGAATCCTGTACACTGATCTTGCAAATATTTCTGCTAAACAGCGGCAAAGTGTTCTTAAGTTGCCGAAAAACGTTAATCAGGGATCAGTGATCATGGATGTTAAACCTGGCTCAGCGGCTCAAAAAGCTGGCCTTAAGAAGTACGATGTGATCACTAAGATGGCTGGTCAGCAGATCCACGGTTTAGCACAGTTGCGAGATATCCTGTATGCTCATAAGATTGGCCAGCGAATCTCAATCACCTATTACCAAGGTGGTCACGTTCACCAGACAACCGTGAAATTAGTTCCATAAATACAATAATTGGATAAAATTAAAAGGCCTTACTTTTTCAAGTAAGGCCTTTTTGCTGTCTAAATTCAATTTAATTTAACGATGAACGGTAATCTCCATTGCGAAAATGCCGAAGATCCCGACGATGATCTCAATGATCATCATAACTTCCATTGCTTTAGATGATTTAAATAGTTTCATCATAGTAATCACCCGTTAAAATCAAGCTTTTACAATGATTAGAGTATAACGAAGCCAAGATATGATGTAAAGGATTAATGTTGCTGGGCAGCATGAACGTATGCTCGGTAGGTATTGTCATCAAAGCAGACCATTGTTACCGTTAACTGTATAGGGAACTGTTTGATAACATTAACAGTAATTTTAGCAGCTTTACCTAGTGGATAGCCATAGACTCCAGTACTTATGGATGGAAAAGCTATGGTCTTACAGTGATAGTTAACGGCTTGTTGTAAACTGTTACGGTAACAGTTACTTAACAGTTTGGGTTCGCGATGATTACCACCGTGCCAGATGGGTCCAACAGTATGGATAATGTACTTCGCTGGTAGGTTGAAACCAGACGTTACCTTAGCTTTACCCGTTGGACAACCGTGAAGTTTCTTACATGCAGCATTTAACTGCTGCATTCCGGCAGCCCGATGAATTGCACCATCGACACCGCCACCGCCGGCAAGTCGTTCATTAGCCGCATTAACGATTGCGTCAACGTGAACTTTGGTGATGTCGCCTTTGATGATTTTTAGTTGTGCCATTATGAAACCTTCTTTAATTTAGTGACCTTCACGTATAATTTTAGTTACTTTTTTGATTTAAAGTAATTTGTTGGCACAAACATGATGATTAGCTGATAAAATGTTCCTAACTGCGGAACAAATAACAATAATGCGACCCAACTACTTAGGCCAATATCGTGATTACGTCGAGCAACTAGACAATAGAGAACAATTTCGATCAACGTCATAATAACAAATACAATCGCGAATCCAACCAACGTCATTATTAGTTCGTCATAATTAACAGTATTTTCAGCTTGTAATTTAAAATCTTTAGCTAATAAGAACGGGTCTAAAATAAATACAACTAAGAAACTAATGATGGTCATCGGTACCATGATATACATATATTCTTTACGAGAAGCTTTGCCTTTTAGTCTGAATATATTTTTGAAGAACTTAATCCAGGCTTGTTTACACGTAATGTTATCATTATCACTTTTAACCTTAACATTTGACACTTCTAGTAACTCGTCTGTTGATACGTTATATAAGTGACTTAACGTTTTTAGAATCTCAAAACTAGGTTCACTACGACCGTTTTCCCAGTTTGAGATCGTCTTTCTAGAAACGTGGAGCTTTTGGGCTAACTGTTGCTGAGTAAGGTGATGAGCCTTTCGATATTTATATAACGTCTTGGATAATTTCATTGATTATTATGCCTTCTCAATGAATATATTATCAGACTAAGCCCCATTAATTAAGCGTTGTAGGTCATGTCCCAGAATTAGAGCTTGGCAGAGACAGCGTCTTTAGGTATTCTAAAATTACTTATTTTGAGGAGATGGAGATATGCCAATTTCATTTAGAACCTTTTTGTTAATCTTTGGAATTAGTTGTTTAATCTGGGCTGGAATTAGTGCCCGAATTAAACAGAAAATGAGTTATCGAGAAATCATCATTAGATATGGATTGATTATATTATTACTATTCATGACACCTATGATTGATAATCTTTTGGATCAGAAGATTAGTATTATTATTGATTATCTCGTTGTAATGGCCGTCTTTATTGGTGATGATATTTATCATATCCATCAAGTCAAAGTTTTAAAAAATAAGATAAATTCCGATGAACGGATTGAACGTATAAATCACTAAATATTTAGAAAGTGGAGATGAGGCTATATGCCTATGTCGTTTAGAATTGTTGTAAGTGTTGTATGTGTTGTTGCTCTTTTTTATCTTCTAATTCATAATTATATGAAACATAAAATGAATTTGCCGGAGTTTATAATTACTTTCTTATTCTTTATCGGGTTGTTTATAGTTAGTCCGATTCTAAATAACTTTTTAAGTTATGATAATTCGATTATTGTTATGCTCATTATTTATGGTGTTGGGATTTCTTGCGAAGCTCTATATAATCAACATCGGATTAAGGTATTAACACGTAAAATTAGATTGATTAAAGCAGATAAGTAAATAATATAAAGTAATGTAATGATTGAGATGAAAAAATTCTTAGTAGTAGTCATAAGTATCTTAATTTTAATGGGTATATCTGTAGATGTATCAGCTCACCGGAATCAACATGCATCACATCGTACTCAAATTGTTCGTTTATATCGTCATGCTTATTATGAATTGAGACACCATCATTCGTATAAGAGTTCGTTTCGTAAGCTTTATCAGACTGAATATAAATATCATTATCCATATACATTTCGGCCTAAAGCTCATCATAGATGGAATTGTTACTTTTTCTTTAAGACCTATTAGTGTTGCATAATATTAATTAATACTTAAAGTAAGATTTCTTTTTATCCAGCTCATCTTAAAAATCAACACACATTACCTGTACTATGACAATCTTACGGGTTGACAATTTTGCTACTCTATAGTTGTTAAAAGTATGAGCTATACCAGTTTTGATCTTTTACAAGCCTAATCAGGCCCGGTCCTGATCAGGCTATCTTTTCACCTACCTATGTGTTGAAATAGTATTAATTATCATAAAAATAAACATGATAAACTACTGATACCGATTTACTGCGTAAGTTTGCTACCATAGAATCATAAGATAATAAAGGGATGATTCTATGAAAAAGCAAACGTGGTTAGTTACCGGTTGTCACACCGGCTTTGGTAAAAATCTAGCCATTTTTCTGGCTCAACATAAAGACGTTAATTTAGTTGCGACCGCTCGTAAACCGGAAAGTCAATTAAACTTTTTAGATCAATACGATCATGGCCAAATTAAGAAAGCTAAATTAGACGTTACTAAGCATGATCAAGTTGTCAGCACCGTTAAGTTGGTTAAACAAGCTTTTGGTGGCGTTGATGTCTTAGTCAACAACGCTGGTTTAGGTTACTTCGGAACCTTCGAAGAAAGTAACTGGAAAGAAGCTCACTATATCTTTGACGTTGACGTATGGGGCTTATGTGATATGACCCGGAACGTCTTACCAATGATGCGTGCCCAAAAGCATGGGACCATCGTTAACTTTTCGTCAATCTGTGGGTTGACCGGCTTCTTGTCATGTGCTTACTATGACGGTGCCAAACACGCTGTAGAAGGCATTACCAAGACGCTTGCTAAAGAAGTTAAACATCTGGGTATTAAATGTTTATTAATCGAACCAAGTGGCTTCAGAACCGATTGGGGTGGCCGTTCATCCGAAAAGACGGTTACGAAATTCGCTGATTATAAACCAGTTGAACAGGCCATTAATTATATGAAAGAACACGGTTCAGATAATACTCCTGGTGACCCAATGCGTGCCGCTAAGATCATTTATGATCAGGTTACAAATCATTGGGATACTTTACCTTTACATATGCCATTAGGTAAAGCCGCTTCGGATGAAGCCATCGCTGAAATGGAGAATAATTTAAAGGAATTCAAACAGACCCGTAAGACTTCAATCTCTGCGGATCATCGTTAAAATATGTCATGTGTTAGACTTTACAGGTAACAATCTGTAGAGCCTCTTTATTTTGTTAAATTGTGGATAACCGTAACAGTCAGTTGTTGAAAGTGTTGAGTAACACGCCCCATTAGTAGGTAGGACGTAACACTTAACCACAAAATGTTGTAGTTATCCACAGGGCCTGTGGATAACTCACAGTTGTTAGGGGATAACTAACAGAATGAACATTAAAATGATTTCCGTCGGCAAGCTTAAATTCAAGTGGTTTAAACAGGGTGTTGCCGAATACAAAAAACGTTGTTCACGTTTCTGTAACTTCAAGACCGTGATCGTTAAGTCAGAGCCGGAACCTGAACCGTTAAGTAAGGGTCAAGCTGAACAGATCATGGATAAAGAAGGCACCCGAATCCTTAAGAAGATCAAACCGAAAGAGTACGTGTTTGCCTTAGCCATCAAGGGTAAGCAACTAACATCAGTGCAATTTGCTCATGAAATTCAACGTTTAGCTACCTATGGTCACCCAGATATAACTTTTGTGATCGGTGGTTCGTTAGGTTTAGCTTCAAAAGTGTTGAAACGTTCTGATGCCCAAATCTCGTTTGGTAAATTTACCTATCCGCACGAATTGATGCGGACAGTCCTGGCGGAACAGATTTACCGAGCTTTTATGATTAATTCAGGAACACCATATAATAAGTAAATCGGTAGTGCTAAAAGCTAAAAATTGATATACTGAACATATAATTTGCAAAAGAGGGTTTCATAATGCGGAATGTATATTTTAATCATGATGGTAATGTCGACGATCTAGATTCATTAATCCTGTTTCTAGAAATGCCTAACATTAACATCTTAGGGATCAGTGCAATTGGTGCCGACTCGTTCGTAACACCGGCCGTTGCTGCTTCCCGAAAGTTAGTTGACTATTTAGGTAAGGGTCGTAAGATCTCAGTTGCTCAGTCGAACTCCCGTCCGGCTCACGAATTTCCAAAGTTATGGCGTATGAACGCCTATACTTTTAATGACTTTCCAGTCTTAAATGAACATGGTCACACGCCTAAAGCACCTTTGGCTAAGAAGCCGGCTCATTTAGATATCATTGATAAAGTTAAGGCTTCCGATAAGAAAGTTACCTTAGTTATGACCGGTCCGTTATCCGATTTAGCTCGAGCTTTAAAGGTTGAACCATCAATTCAGGATAAGATTGAAAAAGTCTACTGGATGGGCGGTACCATGGATAACAAAGGTAACGTCGTTGAACCCGAAGCTGACGGCACTCAGGAATGGAACGCATACTGGGATCCGGAAGCTGTTAAGGTCGTTTATGATTCTAAGTTACCGTTAGTCCAGGTTGGTCTTAACAGTACTAAACAGGTTCCGTTATCACAGAAGGTCCGTGATCACTGGGCTAGCTTGTGTAAGTATCCAGCCGAAAACTTGATTGGTCTAGGCTATGCCATGATGCATCCGTTTGGCACGGGTTACTACCTATGGGATGTCTTAACGATGATCATCAGTTATTTCCCAGAAATTGCGAAGTCCAAGCAGATCAAAGCTGACGTCATCACGACGGGTGCTGCTGCTGGACGTACTTACGAAACTAAGAACGGCCGTCCGGTTACCTTAATTACCGATGTTGACGCTAAAGGCTTCTACGACCGTATCGATCAATTATGCAAGAATTCTGCTAAATAATTAACAGTTAACATTTAACAAAAAAAACCAGTTCGATTGAATAATCGAACTGGTTTTTAATTTGGTTTAAAGATTTAAATTATTTGGCCTGTTTCTTGGCGACAGCCTGAATTAGCTTACCAGTCTTAACAAATCGTTTGCCTAACTTGGCAACTTCTTTTTGGTCTAAGTCGGATAAGAACTTCTGGTTAGCTAAGTAGAAGTTTAAATCGTCCATGGCGTCGTTCATTTCGTTTAAATAGTTTTTTTGTTCTGATTTTTCCATAATTAATCTCGCTTTCTGATTTGATTACTGGTTACTAAAATAACGCGAATTTGGGTAAAAAGAAAGACGCTATTTCAAGTAGCGCCATTCTTTTTAGGTAACTTAGTCACGTTAGATGCAACATGATATAGCAACCTGTCTATTACTTGCATCTTTAAAGTATAACTATTAAGTAAATTAGTCAAGTGATATTATTACTAATGGTGCGGTTAAATCCACTATTAAAGGTGGTGACGCAACATGATAATCGACATAACCTGTTTATTACTTGCTATTTGTGTGTTGTTATTGATTATTCACATCATATAAACATAATTTAGTTACGTTTTTAGAATAATCCCTTATGATCGCATTAGCCGTAGACTTAATTATCTACGGCTTTTTATTAAGAAAATAATAAAAAGAAAGACGCTTCAATTTTTGAAGCGTCCATCTTTTACGTTTCGGGTTATCGTCCCGCAACACCTCATAAATATTTGCTACTCGCGTTTGTACCTACATAATATCATGGATATACCAACATCAGTAATAAATTTAAGAAAAAATAAAGGCGCTTACTTCAGCGCCTTTATTGACGAAGCAATACTTCTGATATTATCCCTAAATACATATTATCACATCAACATCATTTATTTTGTTTGTATACTCGATACCCCAACACAATCGCAACAATCACAAGGATTCCGAATACATACCATTGAATAGCTGCTAAAAAATCCCAAATGTAAGTTAGTATCACTAATCCAATAATGAAGCCGATGAACCATTTAAGTAATTGAAAAATACGCGTGTCCTCCTGAGTAGGGTGGCTAAGATCTACAGCGTTTTAAGTTTAACATGCGCAAGGGGTTCTATCAGTCGTAATACTATCGAGGATACAAAAATAAAGGCGCTTCAAAATTTTGAAGCGTCCATCTTTTTGTCTCAGGTTATCGTCCCGCGACACCTCATAAATATTTGTTACTAGTATTTGAAACGCTATTTACAGTTACAGCATTCAGGAGTGCCGTAACTGCCTTATTAAAGGCTCTTCGTGATTTGATTGAAGCATTAAAGCGTAAGAAACATCGTTGTATGATTGATTATACAACCGATACGTCAACATATGTTATTCTAATACACCATACAAAAATATAAAATTGTTGAATTACTTATGAGTAAATTTTGCTAATGCATTTGACGGTAATAATTCAAATATGAAAGCGACAATATCAACAATAAACGCAACACTTTCTAAGAAAGAACTATTACTGAACCAAATGACAATGCTGGCAGCTAATAGTACAATACTGACCCAGATTGGTAAGCCTAAATCGTTAAAGCGACGAACTTCTAAACTCCATCGGGGCAATAATGAAGCTAAGCGCCAAATTAACCATAAGCCACCGGCAATTCCAAAACGAATGAATAATTTAGGGCTTGATACTGTGTCGGCATGTTCAATAACTTTCAAGAAAGTACTGCCAGTAAGAGCGATAGTTAATATCAGAAAACACAAGTTAATAATCAAATTCCACAATTGCCACCACCAGTATTCTGAACGAGTACTACTATGTGTAAAATCAGCATAGTGGGTCCAGAATAATTTAAAGGCGTGGGTCATTGAACACCAGCCCTGTCCAGTTGGATTAACTTTCTTTAAATTCATAAAACTACTTCCTTAATTTCCAATTTAGGTATTATGGTAGCAAAGTCCTAATTAATATGTAAAGCCTAGTTTTATAATGACATCATAAATCCACAAATAACTAATACAATCAGGATTAACATATGGAATTAATCTCCTTAATTAGTATGTTTCGCAATTGCTTTAATTCCGTGAAATAGAGCCCAGAAAAATAGCCAGGACACTAAAATAACGGCAATTCTATCACTGTAATAAGCCGTAGGCCCGAATGATTTGAGGGTTAAATGGGTTTTATTTATGTCGAGTGATATATGGCTAGTATGACTAGCCACGTTATTAATTACAGCTAAAGCTAAAGAAATGAGTGCGATCCAATGAATTTCGCACCACGTTAGTAGTTTATCTAACACTATTAATCACCGATTCTAATTAGAAAAAGCTATGAATAACACTACCGAAGACGATTAATAGAATAACTGCAATCCACCAGTAATGAATTAAGAACTCATAAATATTCATGTTCTTAGCGTTTCTCACGTATCGATTTTTAATTGGATCATAAATGAATTTGGAGCTGTCGATCTTCGTGTTAGTAGACATCGATTGACCTAAAACAAGGTTGTCTAAGGTAATGTTAAAGATACTAGCTAATCTTACTAAGCTTTTGATATCAGGAGAGGCTTCTCCGGCTTCCCATTTAGATACAGCTTGTCTAGTGACGTGGACTTGTTGTGCCAAGCCTTCCTGGGATAAACCACGTTGTTGTCGATATGATTTTAATTGTTTTGGAAATTCAATCATTGTATTTTCTCCTCATGAATTAATTTTTACAATTCTCAATATCACTCACTTATAGCTACAATTCAAGCAACTATTTGTGGAATGGAACGTTTATTTACGGTAATTATTAGTGACATTTAGTAAATACTTGTTGATTTAATAGGCGTTATCAGGTTGCGAAAGAAATTTACTAATTATTGGGCAAGAGCTAACAATTATAAAAATAAAAGATAATATTATTGACTAAATTTGTCTAATACGATATTCTACAAATAAACCGAAATGATTAAGCTGAAAATTCATAACATTTTCGAGGCCTGCTAATTACTAGTAGGTCTCTTTTCGTATAATTATAAGGATTTTAGCCACCCACAGAATATCGACATATCAGATACGATTTATGGATAGAAATATCGTGTCCAACATGGATATGATATAAAGTGACATGTCGGAGAATAGTAGATAATAAATGTTAATAGCGCCATTAACACTCCATCAGAAGTACTGGAGGCTTTATTATGACAAAGATTATCGCGTATGCCGTCCGTCAGGATGAAATGCCCTATTTCAAAAAATGGGTTAACAATAACCCAGATGTTCAGGTTAAGTTGACGCCTAAGCTTTTGACCGATGAAACCGTAAAAATGGCCAAAGGCTTCGATGGTGTCGATGCTTATCAGCAGAAACCATACACGACTTCAATTTTAGATAAGTTGGGCAGCTATGGGATTAAGTCATTGTCGATTCGAAACGTTGGTGTCGACAACGTTGATTTCAAGGCTCTTAAGAAGAACGGGATTAAGTTAACTAACGTTCCGGCATACTCACCGCAAGCCATCGCTGAATTAGCCATGACTGATCTTCTGCGTTTAATTCGTCACATTAAGATCTTTGAACGTCAAGAAGCCCATGGTAACTTACACTGGGCTCCAAACATCGCTGATGAATTAGATAAGATGACGGTTGGTGTCATCGGTACCGGCCACATCGGCCGCATCGTCGTGCGAATCTTACGTGATGGCTTTCATGCCCACGTCATTGCGTATGATCCATATCCTAACCCACAGTTACAAAAGGAAGGCCTTTATGTTAAGTCCCTTGATGACCTTTGCAAACAAGCTGATGCGATCACGATTCATGCTCCAGCTATGAAATCTAACTACCACATGATTGGTGATAAGCAGTTCTCAGAAATGAAAAAGGGCGTTTACTTTATTAATGAAGCCCGTGGTTCATTACTGGATACCGATGCGTTAATCAGAGCTTTGGACAGCGGTAAGGTTCAGGGAGCCGCGTTGGATGTCTATGAAAATGAAGTCGGCGTCTTTAATAAAGACTTCGGTAGCTTTAACGCCATTCCAGATAAGCGTTTAAAGAACTTAATGAAACGTGATAATGTAGTTGTCACTCCACATATTGCCTTCTACACCCGCAATGCCGTTAAGAACATGGTTGGTTTCTCAATGGATTCCAACAAGACCTTAATTAAAACGGGTAAGTCTAAACGATTAGTTAAGTATTAATCGTTGATTTAAGAGTTAAACCTAATCTTAAATGACCTCGTTCGGCGAGAAACACTCCGGCTGAACGAGGTCATTTTGGTTCCTGTTAAATCGCAATGGCACCGGGGTTGCTTCTGACTTATAATTAAATTGTAATTATTGAAGATTTGGAAGGTAATTGAAATATGAAAAAATTGTTGCGGTACGGTGTCGACGCTCCAGTTATTACCTGGACATCCGTTATCTTAGGAATTATTTTGATTTTATTTGATTATGATTTTTCCTGGCTGTTAGGGATCTTACTGTTACTGTTAGCTGTTATCATCATGGCCTATACGATCCGTAAGTACACCTGGGTTCAAAACATTATTCGTCACTTGGATCTACGGACGGCTTCGAAAATCTTAGATGTCGGTACTGGTAAAGATTTCTTCCTAACGCATGTTACTAAGGCTGCTGGACCGGTTGCTTTTGTGACTGGGATCGAAAGCAAGAATCAGTACGTAATTAACAAGGCTCGTAAGAACGCCAAGAAGGAACACGTTAATAATCGAATCAACGTCATTCACGGGGACGTTCGACATTTACCGTTTCCAAACGATTCGTTCAATTTAATTACCGCGATGGACACCAAGGACAGCTTTATGGACGACCGTGATACCGAAGATGTTCATCAAATCTATCACGAAATTATTCGAGTTCTTAAACAATACGGTAGTTTCGTTCTGGTAAGTAACCAGAAGAACGTTAACCGAATCTACAACTATCTTGATACCTTAGATGGGATTCAGGTTAAACGATCCCACACCACCAGCAAGTTCGATATTCTTCACTGGGGTGAACTGACTTTGAAAAAAGAATAATTAATTATAATAAATTAAAAAGAGTCCCGATATTGAATAATTAATATCGGGACTCTTTTTATTTTGGGATGACTACTCATTAACAGTAGATACCAATATCATTAACGATTAATTTACCAATGTATGGCTTAGCTTCGGGCTTCACCATGCCATTCTTAGCGTAGGCAAAGGTAGATGTTAAGTCAGCTTTAACACTAACACCCATGACTTTACCGGTACTACCGTTTAAGCCAGATGGGATGTCAATCGCTTGAACTCTGGCTGGAGCCTGGTTGACCTTCTTGATGAAGTCAACGTAATTACCGGCAACCGGACGAGAAAGTCCCGTTCCGAAAATAGCGTCAATAATTACGGTGTACTTCTTCCAGTCAACGTTCTTTGGGTCGACGACTGGAACATGGTAGTACTTACAAGTATGTAACTGAGTCTGGTGTTCATCAGAGTAATGCTTAGGATTACCTAATAATAGGATATCAACGTGAACGCCCTTAACAGCTAACAATCGAGCAACGGCTAAACCATCACCACCATTGTTGCCAGAACCGGCGACAACTAAGACGTGATTCAAGTTCCAGTTCGTGTGCCATAAATTATCGGCAGCTTTCAAAGCGGCACGTTCCATTAATACTAAACCGGGGATGCCGACTTCTTTTTGAGTCTTTAAATCAGCCTGCTGAGCTTGTTTTACAGAAATTGTCTTCATTATTCTCACCTTCAAGATGTTATCCAGCTTTAACGTATCGCCAAGTGAAAAGATTGTAAAAAGAAAGGCCTCGTGATTTACAAATCACGAGACCAAACTAATTAAGATTAATTAACTATATTTTATGACGATATTCGCGGGTAATGAAGTAGAACGGAACAGCAATTACTAATGCACCAAGGCCCCACAGTAGTTCTTCAACGTTGGTTTCAACCAATAACCATGCGGACACGGCTAACGCAATGATTGGAATTGTGTAGCCCAGTGGTAACTTAAAGGCTCGTTTTGCTTTTGGCATCGTTTTCCGGAAGACCATCACAGCGATACAGGTTGGGATGTATTGAGCAAATCTTGAAACAGCACTAATCTGAGCTAACTTGGTAAAAGTCCCGGAGTAAGCTAACAGTAACGTTAGAACCGTGCAAACAATGATTGAAACGTATGGTGCGTTCCAACGGTTTCGTTTGGCGAACGACTTCGGCATAATGCCGTGATCAGATAACGCAATCATTGAACGGGGTGTAATAAACGTGGCTGCGACCCCGATTCCACCAATTGATAGAATCGATCCAATGGCGATGATGGCACCGCCCCAGTGACCAATTGCGGTGTCCATGGTGGATTGTAACGGGACGGAAGTGTTAGCTAACTTAGTGCCCATAACACCAACACAGGCAACCATCACTAGGACGTAAATTAACGTAACGACACCTAGAACGATCAAGATTGCACGAGGTAAGTTTTTCTTAACGTTGTTCATTTCACCAGCTGATACGACTAGTCCTTCAACACCGGTAAAGATGTAGAAGAGCGTAATGGCCGTGTTGGAGAAGTTATGCATGGTCGTTAATTTGGTGATGAAGAACGGGTGGAAGTTAGCGGGATGCAAGAAAGCTAGACCAACCACAATTACTAACAGGATGGGTACCAGCTTACCAACCGTAACGACGTTATTAAGGACGGACGAAACCCTGATTCCAGCAATATTAATGGCCATCAAGAAGACACCCATAATTGTAACGATGACGTCATGCGCAAACGGCGAATTTAAAGCAGGAAAGAAACCGCCTAGTGCCGTGGCAAAAGCCATATACATAGTAGCTTCAGCGATAATCCTGATTACCCAAGCTGCGATCCCAACTTCGTAACCGAAAAAGTTACCGAATGCCTGGCGAGCGTAAATATAAGCGCCACCAGTTTCACTAAATAATCCGGAACATTCAGCAAAGCACATTCCAATCGTGCAAGCCAGAAATGCATCGACAAACAAGACTAGAATGCTGGCCGGACCAAACGACTTCATGCCGAAATTTGGTAACAGGAAGATCCCAGAACCAATGATGGCATTAATTCCTAGTAATACAATGCTCCAAAAGCCTAATTTTTCTTTGTTAATGTTAATCAGTCCTAACAGTTTTAACAGTTATAACGTCCCAACCTTATGATGAGTAGTTGGGTGTTCTTTAATGTTTTTAACGTAACGTGCAATTTGGTTAACGGTAAATGGATACTTAGGTGCAGGTGTAGCTAAAACCTTGGCACCGAGCCACCTAAAGATAATCATGTATAAGATAATCGGGTAGATTAAGCCAACTGTTGCACTAATAATGCTGATCTTACCAGCGTTAATAGCAAACGCCATGTAGATTATGCCACACGGTAGGAAGCCCATTAAAGCGGTTAGGATGCCACCACTCATTGTAGAGTGAGTCTTGTGTGGGTAGTAAACCAAATGGAGCAGAAATTCGATGAAGCCCCAAAAGATCGCACCCAAGATTGCCCAGTTCCATTCAGGTTCGAATGCTGGTAACAACCATAGAATAATCATAAATAGGTAGTTACAGATGATCGCCGATAATTGATTGAATGGGTATACCAACGGTGCTTGCCGGTTATGATACAACGCAACGTTTAAGGTTCCAGGCATCGTTCCTGAATGACCGTATTCTTCAAATAGATGTGCGTTCATAAAGGCAAACTCAAAGAGGATTACCCGTTGCTGAAAATCAAAACTACCTTTCTGGGTAATAATAAGGATAACCATTAGAACGGCAATTAATGCGTTTAGGTCGTACCAGTGGTTAATGATTAGTTTTTTCATGTCGAATTTTTAGCCTTCCCAATCGTCTTTTACCATTATTATATATGATTTTGTTATCTTTAACAGTCGAATCGAGATGTGAACGGGCTTATTAAAAGTAAGCCTTTTTGGTTGCGTAAAAATCATGGTCTCCTGTAGAATGAAAGTAGACATTATTAAGGAGTGATTGATATGAGTAAAGTTGCTGCACTCGTAACTAATCAGTTTGAAGATTCAGAATTAACGTCACCACGCAAGGCATTGGAAGATGCCGGTAACAGTGTTGACGTTATCGAAAAGAAAGCTGGTGCCACCATCGTTGGTGAACACGGTACTAAAGCCAAGGTCGATAAGTCCATCGATGATGTTAAACCAAGCGATTATGATGCCTTACTCTTACCAGGTGGCTTTTCACCTGATCAATTAAGGGTCGACGATCGTTTCGTTAACTTCGTTAAGGCATTCTTAATGTCTAACAAACCAGTCTTTGCTATCTGCCATGGTCCACAGTTCTTTATGCAGACAGGTTTAGCTAATCAGTTAACTCTGACTGCTTATACCACGATTCGAACTGACTTATTCTATGCTGGTGCTCGTGTTAAGGATCAGGCATTAGTGGTTGATAAGAAGCATAATTTATACACTAGCCGAACACCTGCTGACTTAGATAAGTTTAATCCAGCCATCGTTAACGCATTAAAATAAATTCGCGTTTGGTGCTGAAAATAAAAATAAGTTAGAATTAAAAGCGTTGAAGTTATTTCAGCGCTTTTATTTTATATAATTTGAGAGGGTCTATACATGAAGCACGTATCAACCAATGTTTTAGAGTGGATTCATAATTACGTACCTAAAATTATCGTTTTACTACTACTATATCTAATGGTCGGTTTTGTCCAGTTACCGATTCGTTTTATAAATGATAACGCCAGCGTTTTACACAACACCGTCTACGTCATCATTTACTTTGTCTCATTCATCGTTGCCATCTTAATTGCTCGGAAAGTCTATTTAGATCACACCCATCACCCGATCCGTAAAGTCACTAAGCAGGATTTGTGGCTAATCATTAAAGTCTATGCTTTAGCCCTAGTAGTTGAATTTATTTTAAATTACCTTAATTACAAGTTGAACGGTCAACTTTCAAGTAAAAATAACGATGTGATTATGCAGTTATTGGAACGTAATCGAACCGTTCTGATTATTATGACCATCAGTATGGTCTGCCTGTCACCAATCCTAGAGGAATTCGTTTTCCGTGGTTACATCATGGATGCGTTCTTCGGTCCAAAACGATTGTGGTGGCCGATGATCGTTAGTGGGTTGGTCTTTGCCAGTGGTCATTTGACGTCGACCTGGATTAGCTTTGCCGTGTACGTTTCGTTAGGGATGTTCCTAGGATATGTTTATAAACGTAGTAACAATATCCGAGCATCGATGCTGATGCACGCCTTGAATAACTTTTTGTCGGTGATTCCGTTGCTGATTATGATTCTGCGATAACAATAATCCTTGAAATGCTTTCAAGTGTGATAAACTACTAATATTGAGAGGAAATTTATTTATATTTAAACTAACTATCGAGATTAAAAATAAGATATTTAAGGAGAAATCAGCACTATGTCAAAGCATCGTAATTCTCAACACGTTATGGGAATTCATAAGAAAAGGATTCGTCATCGTCGACACCGCCATATATTTACTAAATTGATCTTTAGCGTGATTGGTTTAGTGATTCTTTTTTATGTTGCGATTGCTTTAATTAACGGTTATTCCTTTCAACATAATAGCTATTCCAGTCAGGGAGTAACCAGAAATACGGCAACCCGGCTTCGTTTTTCACAACCTGTTAATATTCTCATTATGGGAACTGATACTGGAGCAATTCATCGAACCGAACGGTATGGTCGGACGGATGAAATTATGATGAATACCTTGAGTCCTGAAAGACGAACGATGCGAGTAACTAGCGTACCTCGTGATTCATTAGTTTGGCTCGATGGCCATGATGCTAAGATTAATTCGGCATATGAATTTAAGGGCGCACCGTTTACCCAGAATTACATTCATTTATGGTTGAATGTGCCGATAAATGGTTACATGTTGATTAATCTAGGTGGCCTTGAACATCTAACGACCGATGTCGGTGGGGTTCGTGTGAATCCTCCGCTATCATTTAAGTATGGATCACTTCACGTGAAAAAGAATCACCCAGTTCGAATAAAAGGTAGTAAAGTCAGGGAATACTGCCAGATGCGTTATGATGATCCAAAAGGCGATTATGGTCGTCAATTACGTCAACGCCAAGTCTTATTTCAGTTAATCCATCAGGTTACTACCGTTCACAATTTAATTTTTCACCCAACGTTAGCTAAAAAACTTACTAAGTATGTAAAGACGAATTTATCTTTACAAGATTTAGCCAATTTAGCTCTGCGTTATCGTGGGACTCGTGATCATGAAATCTCGACGCATTATCAAGGTTACAGTAAACAGATTAGTGGTCAGGATTACCAAGTCTTATCTAATCATGAAATTGATCAACAAGCGAAGCAGATTAATCAATTGCTACAAGTAATTAGTAAATCATCCTAAATTATGATTATTAAGGTCGCTTTTATATGTAAAGTGGCCTTTTTTGTTTCTTTTGAATACTAAGTATTACTAATAGTTATAAGCTGGACGGTAAACATTTTTAGTAAAATATATTACAATTATTATTAAGGATTTAAGTCAATAATTAAAACGGATTTAGGAGAAATGTTGATGACAACTATTTTAGTTACCGGAGGAGCCGGGTACATTGGTTCCCATACTGTTGATCGTTTAATTCATCATGGCTTTGACGTCGTCGTGGTGGATAATTTAATGACGGGGCATCGTCAAGCTATTAATTCAAAAGCCCGTTTTTATCAGGGTGATATCCGTGATCAGGATTTCTTAAATCAAGTCTTTGATAGGGAATCAATTGCCGGTGTAATTCATTTTGCTTCCGTGTCGATCGTTCCTGAATCAATGAAAAATCCCTTGAAGTATTTTGATGATAATGTCAAAGGTACCATTACTTTATTGGAAGTAATGCATAAGCATCATGTTAAACGGATTGTCTTCTCATCATCAGCTGCGACTTATGGTGAACCGAAACGAATTCCGATTAAAGAAACGGATCCGCAAATTCCTACTAATCCGTATGGTGAAACCAAGTTAATGATGGAAAAGATTATGCAGTGGTCCGATCAGGCTTACGGGATTCATTTCATCGCGCTCCGTTACTTTAACGTGGGTGGTGCCAAGCTCGATGGTAGTATTGGTGAAGACCATAGCCCAGAGACCCATTTGATTCCAATTATCTTGCAAGTTGCTTTGGGTAAACGATCGAAGCTCCAGATCTTTGGAGATGATTACCCAACGAAAGACGGAACTAACGTTCGAGATTACGTTCACGTTCTCGATTTAGCGGATGCCCATATCTTGGCTATGAAGCGATTACTAAACGGTGGTCATTCAGATTTCTTTAATTTAGGTTCATCAACCGGCTTTTCAAATCTCCAGATGTTAAAAGCTGCCCGTGACGTGACTGGTAAACCGATTCCAGCAGAAATGGCACCCCGTCGTCCTGGTGATCCAAGTACATTGATTGCCGACTCAACTAAGGCTCGAAAGGTCTTAGGATGGTCACCGAAATATGATGACGTTCATAAAATTATCGGTAGTGCCTGGCGTTGGGCTCGAAAGCACCCGAATGGTTACGATAAGTAGAGTGTGATTTCGCATAATTCACGGTAAATTAACAATAATGATAATTTAATTTTGAATCGATGGTGAACCTATTTGAATAATAATTTTGACTTAAGTGATGTATTCCAGGAAGTCCGTAAATTTCTTGGAATCCTTAAAAATCATATCAAAACGATTATTCTCACGACAATCTTAACGGTGGCTGTATTTTCAATTGCACTCTTTTTTGTGATCAAACCTCAATACCAAGCATCTACTCAAATGATTGTTGATCAGAAAGTAAGCAAAAGTATTCGAGAAAATCAGATTCAGGCCTTGCAACAGGCAGATTCTCAGTTAGTCAATACTTATAAAAGTATTATTACGAGTCCAACCGTTAGTTCTCGGGTTCAAAAACGTTTGGGAAATGGTAAATTAGTAAAGAGTGCTCAAGTTAGTGTAGATACCCAACCCAATTCACAGGTATTTAACATTAGCGTTAAATCGTCTAACCCGTTTGTAGCAGCCCAAGTTAGTAACGAAACGGCAAAAGTTTTTAAAAGCCGTTTAAAGCATTTTATGGGAGCTAATACCGCTAGCGTAATCGCAAAAGCTGCTCCCAATCCAGCACCAGTCTTTCCAAAACGATCGATTGGATTATTGTTAGGACTTGTCGTTGGAGTAATGTTAGGAATTGCCCTAGCACTATTTGAAGAATTCGGTGCTAAATATATCACCAGTATGGATTACGTAACCAATAATTTAGAATTAACCAATTTAGGTGAAGTGAACGACATTAACTTAAAAAAGATCCGGAGAAATGCTCAAATCATTAAGAAGCATTCAAGACACGTAGATAACGGCAATCAGAGAGAGGATGAACAAAAAAGAGTTGGAATCGATTCCATATTTTTGGACATCATCAACGTCAATTGAATGATCGTACTAATCGATATGGTACATATTTGGTGACTCATGATTATCCTAATTCAACTGTTGCTGAACAGTTCCGCACGGTTCGAATTAATCTGGCCTTTTCTTCGGCACATACGATCTTGATTACGTCTGATTCACAGAATGAGGGAAAATCAACCGTTAGTTCTAATTTAGCAATCGTTTGTGCCCAAGAGGGGAAACACGTTTGTTTAGTTGATTGTGATATGCGGCAACCATCCGTTGCTAAAATTTTTAGTCTTGATAATCAATACGGTTTATCAACATTCTTATCAAAGCAAAACCAATCGTTAATTCAGAAGACCCACATCAAAAATTTAGATGTTGTCACTAGTGGGCCGATTCCACCAGATCCATCTGAATTGTTAGCTAGTAATCAAATGAATAAGTTAATTCAGATGTTAAAGAAGAAGTATGATATCGTAATCTTTGATACTCCACCGGTAAATTCAGTTTCTGACACATCAATTCTAGCTTCGAAAGTTGATGGCGTCGTGATCGTAATTCCGCAAAACGTTGCTGTTAAATTTCATGTTCAGTCAGAGATTAAGCAATTAAAGAAGGTCCATGCCCATATTTTAGGTGCCATCATGAATCATGTAACAAATCATACATTTAATGGTTATTATTACTACTATTATTAATAGAAGAATAAGTTTTTTAATTTGAGTAATTAACGCAAGATAAAATTTAAGTAAATGGGTTGAATCCCAAGTGCTAGATAAAAGAGTGAGTAATAAATGGTAATGAAAAAATATGATTTTTTAGACCATATTGGAAATGTAGTGACCCCATTTTATTGGACAATTAAATTTGTTCAATAAAGTGAGGTCATTTTTTATGTATAGTTTTGACTTTGACACTAAAGCAAATGCAGTTAAAGCCTATTTGTCGGGAATAGGTTCAACTACGTTGAACCAT
>NZ_JBFLGB010000046.1:0-11653 GCF_041859915.1 Limosilactobacillus sp. | reverse complement strand
AATCTACGGAGCAATAGTGAATGGTAACCCGGAGTGAATTACGGGCTCAGCAACGGGCAGCAGCTACTCAATCAACAGTTAATAAAAAAATTTACAGCCATCAGTAAGAAAACATCACCTTTTTAACCTGTGGGGAACTATTATTTTGGGCTTGTTGATGCTTTGTTTGATCATGAATGCAACCCTTTTAAATCGTCACTTTGCTGTGCATGAAATTAAAGATTCAATTGTTGCAACTACCATTACAGATCAGGTTAATGCTGGCCTGGAACGCTACGGAATCCCTAATTCAGCCTTAACAGATCGAGAAACGAATCATTTACTAACCCAAGTGGTTGACCAGGTTTATGCCGGCAAGAAATTACGGGTGGACCTTTCTCCAGTAATGGCTCATGTTGGTTCTAGTGTCAATAGTCAATTGGCTCAATATGGTTTAGCAGGAGCTGGCGGTACGGCAATGACGGCACTTAGTCAGAATGTTAATGATGCGGTTAATGCTCAGCTGAATTCAACAGCAGTGACTAAGTTTGTTCATGTGGTGCAGCTTATCCGTACTAGTGTTACCATTATTACGGTAGTAACTGCTTTAGTGATGTTGATAATGGTTGTCCAAGCCGTCTTGCATCGACACTTAATTATTAGTTTTAGCAAAATTTGTATTGGAGCTGTAATCATTGATGGCCTGTTGGTTTGGCTAGTAACTAAAGTGGGACCGCAATTGGTAGAGGATCAACCAGACTACGTTTCTTTTGTCACCCAATTAGTAACAGATTTTAGCCATCGAGCAATGGCAATGCTTAGTGTTGTATTGGTTATTGGCCTTACCCTTTTGGCAATTCGGATTGTCAGATGGGGATGGGGGAGTAACCGTTAACCTTGAATTAATCCCTAAACTTTGCTAGAATTTATCTGTTTATCACATTAATTAAGAAAAGAGGAGTCAGTAATGTCAGGACATTCAAAATGGCATAACATTCAAGGGCGGAAGAGTGCCCAGGATGCTAAACGTGGTAAGATTTTTCAAAAAATTTCACGTGATTTGTACCAAGCAGCTAAAGCAGGTGATCCTGATCCAGCAAACAATTCTCAGTTGCGGCTGGTAATTGATAAGGCACACGCGGCAAACATGCCAAAGAAGAACATCGACCGTGCCATTGCTAAGGCTTCTGGTATTGGCGGTGCTAAATTTGAAGAAGTTACCTACGAAGGTTATGCTCCAGGTGGTGTAGCCGTGATGGTAATGGCGTTAACCGATAACAAAAACCGGACGGCATCTGCTGTACGATCAGCCTTCAGTCATGCGGGTGGTTCATTAGGAGCTAGTGGTTCTGTTTCCTACATGTTCGATCGCAAGGGATTAATTGAAATCTTACGTGACGGGTTAGACAAGAGCGAAGATGATATGCTAATGGATGCGTTAGATGCTGGTGCTGATGACATGAAAGCCACTGATAAGAAATTCCAAATTATCACCGACCCGAGCAATATGACGAGTGTTCGTGATGCCTTACGAAAGAAAGGGTACGATCTTGATACAGCAGTTGTTACCATGATTCCGCAGAATCGGACCGCAGTACCTGCTGATAAGGCTAAGCAGTATCGTCACCTGATTAATGAATTAACTGCTAATGATGATGTCGCCGATATCTATGAGACCGGGATTCTACCCGACGATGATGATGACGACGAATAATTAATTTTTAATATAAAAAGTCACCGAGATGACTCGGTGGCTTTTTTCATTTTAAAATACAATTTTATCGTTCTAACTAAGTAGGAGGGATGAAACATGGAAAGCTTTGCAAAGGAATTAGCGGTAGTGATTAATCGACGGATTGCGGATCTTTATATTTTGCCGTACAAAAATTACTATCGCCTAATGGTTGCCGACCAAGGCCAGTTAGAATTGTTCAAGAAAGTTTCGTTAGATTATGGGCAACGATTTATTACTTATTTGAAATATCGTGCTGACATGGCCGTTAGTGAGCATCGCCGTCCGCAGCTGGGTGCAATGGACTGGCATTTAGGACCAGAAAAAGTTAACCTGCGTTTATCAAGTGTTGGTGACTACCAGGGTCGTGAATCATTGGTAGTTCGCTTTATTTACCAATTAACGTCTGCTAATTATCATCTTTTGTTTCCACAACAGTGGCATAATTTGAAAGCGCTTTTACATCGGCGTGGGTTGATCTTGTTTGCAGGTCCAATGGGATCCGGGAAAACTACCACTATGTACCAGTTAGCACGGGAGCTTGCTGACCACCAAATAGTGATGACGATTGAAGATCCGGTGGAAATTGCTGAGCCTCGTTTTATTCAACTGCAGGTTAATGAATTAGCAGGGATGGATTATCAACAACTATTACGCCTGGGATTACGTCACCGACCAAACGTTTTTATTGTGGGTGAGATTCGTGATCCACAAACGGCACAGATGACGATTCAAGCGGCACTTAGCGGGCACTTAGTTTTAGGCACCATTCATGCCCAAAACGTTTATGGGGTATTGGCTCGTTTAGAACAATTAGGGGTAGCTCCATATTACTTAGACCAGGTATTAAACGGAATTTGTTATCAGCGGTTATTGATTCAAAAAAATAAATCACCCGCAGTATTGTTTGATTTTTTAGTTGGGACGAACTTACGTCAGGAAATGGTTGAGCGCAAAGGAAGAGGGATGACAAATGATTGGGCGACATACCTTCAGCAAGCAGTTACTAGTGGCAAAATTACACAAGCCGAAGCAGCAACGGTTCAAACCGGTTAAGTTTCGACCAGCTCAGCAAGCACGGTGTTTTTTGCTAATTCATGATTTGCTGGCGGTTGGGTTTTCATTGCGTCATGCAATTCAGTTTACTTTGACTGTTTATCCACGATTGCGGCCTTTTCTTGAGCATTTAGGAGAGCAATTACAAATGGGTAAGTCTTTTTCTACGGGGATCCGTCCCTACGTTAGTGCGGACTTGTATTATCAATTATTGTTGGCCGAACAGCATGGGGATCTTGACATTACCTTAGGTGAGATTGGAACCTTATTGGCAACGCGTGAAGAACAGCGACGAAAATTGCGGGGCCTTTTACAGTATCCCTTATTGTTGTTAGGAATGCTTTTAGTAGTACTAGTTGGTCTTGCTAGCTTTGTTTATCCAGAGCTAGCTACTTGGCAAACTGGCGGTGGTGGTTCTTCGCCATTGATAACATTAGGAGTTAATGTTGGCTTATATATATTAGGAATAGCGCTAGTGGGAATACTTTTACAACGTTGGTATTGGCGACGTGCTACTCCATTACAACGATTGGTTGCCCGCTGTCATTGGCCAGTGGTGGGGCCTTGCTATACCTTATATTATCGCTATTATCTTACTACTAACCTGGCGGTAATGTTATGTCATGGACTTTCGCTTAAAGAGATTATGGGAGTGACTAGTCGATTTCAGGAACAATCACTTTTGCATCAGTTTAGCCTGATTGTGAATCAGCAATTAGAACAAGGTGAGCGTCTAGATCGTACGCTTCAATCATATCCCTTTATTCCAGGCGAATTAGTAATCTTTATTAATAAAGGAGCAACTTTAAAAGATTTAGGAAATGAGTTGGCAGCTTTGGCTAAAATCCAATTTCGCCGGTTAACCCAACGAATCGAACATTTACTGGTCTGGATCCAGCCAGTGATCTTTGGTTTAATTGCCCTAATTATTGTTATCCTGTACCTCAGTATTCTTTTACCGATTTATCATTCCATTCAGGGGGTTGTCTGATGAACAAAGTCTTTGCTAGAAAAAAATCAGGATTTACGCTTCTCGAAATGTCAATTGTTCTTTTTATTATTAGTTTATTAATATTGATTATTTTGCCTAATTTGGCTAAGCAACGGGACAATGCTAATCGTATCCACCGCCATGCCATGGTAGCAGTAGTTCAAACCCAGGTAGATGCTTATGAAAATGAAACCGGTACGAATAAAGTTACATTAGAGGATTTGCGGCAACACGACTATCTAACTAGCGCTCAGGTTGATAAGGCTCATAAAGAACATATCTCAATTGAAAATGGACGGGTGATTTCACGATGAATAAATGGCCCGCATTTACGGTGGTTGAAACCATTATTGTTTTAGGAATGGTTATCATGCTTTTAGTAATGACAATGCCCAACCTTAATCCTGTTCATCAGCAGGTTGCAGAACAACAATTTTGGCAAACTATGCGTCAGAATTGGCAACGTGCACAGGTGACAGCTCAGTTAACACACCGGGGAACAATAATAAGTTATGATCATGATAGTCAACAAATCGATTTTAGATACCCACACCAATGCGTGGATGTTGATATTCCTTCGTCGTTAAGAGTGGTCCGTTTTGGTGATGTTGACATGCAGGAGGACGGTTACGTGGCTCCGCAAACAATGACTTTTGATTCTAAAGACCACCACCGACGCTATCAAATGAAAGTCCAATTAGCATGGGGAGGATACCGACTTGAAAAAACAAATTATTAAGGGCTTTGTTTTAGCAGATAGTTTAGTAGCCTTGACCATTGTTACTTTAGGAATTGGGATGTTATTAGCTGGTCAACAGCAGTTAAGCATTCAGCAGCGTCATCACCAAGCACGGTTAATTGCAGCCCGCCTAGCTAAAGAGGCTACCGACCAGTTAATTGCAACTAGGGGTGAGAAGACGGTTAGTATTCAACGGGGCCCTTATCGAGCACTAGCTAATTCTCGTGGTGTGGTTGTTCAAAACGGACATAAAACGGTGGTGAGCTTACAACAATGAGAAGATTAACGGCATTTACAATTGCTGAAAGTATAGCTGCTCTCGTAGTGACGGCTTTGGTGATGGTTTTAATTAATTTTTCGTTGACAGCCCTAGGACGAGTTAATCGACATAGCTTGAATCAGACAACAGACTGGTATATTTTTCTTCATGAGCTTGAAAGCCCTCGGCATCATTTCGTCTTAAAGGAGGTTAGACGACGAGAATTAATTGTAACCAGCCCAGTAAATAATCTTCAGTACCAATTACATGGCCGCGATGCATTTTATTTAACGGCAGTGAACCGGGGTGGTTATTTACGCCTTTTGGATAATATTAAAGGTGACCGTTATTCATTTCGACGCCTATCAGGAGAACGGGTTCTTGTGGAGGTGGAACGAACTAATGGTGAACAGGAGACGGGAATTGTTCAATTTTATCAAAAATAGGCTAAGGGGCTATGCGTTAGTAACAAGTATTATTTTATTAGCGCTAATTTGTTTAGTTGTTATTTGGCAGTATCACTATTATGCGACTCAATGGCAGTTGGAGGATCAACTGGCACGAGATTTCTTAAAAACGGCTAGCAATAATTTGATCATGAAAAAATAAGAATTGATGGAAAGCGGATTCTTGAATTTATTCGATATTGTCGGTAAACTGTTAATGGAATGATTGTAATCTAATGGAGGTGACCAACACTGGCACAGCAAACACCACAACAATTATTTCAATTGTTTGATCACGGAACGGAGATCTTGCAGGCTGCATTGCGTTCCTCTTACCTTGATGCAATGCTAGAGAATATCGAAAATGTCATTAATCATGATGTTCAGGTTGAAGATGGTATCCCTGACCAGCAGACGGTTAAGCAATTAACACACCTTTACCAGCAACTAGATTTAACCCATGCTGATGCAGAAACATTACGACAACTAGTACAGCTTAGTTTTTTGAAGGTGATTCGCAAGGATGCTATTCAGGCTAATCATCAGATGACTCCAGATACAATTGGTTTTTTGATGGCTTTTTTGATTGAGAAAGTTACCAAATTAAATCGACCATATTCAATCTTTGATCCAGCTGTTGGTACGGCAAACCTGCTGACAACAGTGATTAATCAATTACAAAAGATTAGTCATGAACCAATTCATGGCTATGGGATTGATAATGATCCATCAATGTTAGAGGTTGCAAGTGCAAGTGTTGCTTTGCAAAAATTACAGGTTGACTTGTATCATCAAGATGCAATTAATGCTTTGGATATTCCGCAATGTGACCTTGCCGTTTCAGATTTACCAATTGGTTATTATCCGTTGGACCAGAATACGGGTAATTATCAAACGCGGGCAAAGAAGGGTCATTCATATGTTCATCACCTATTGATTGAACAGTCGATGAATTACTTGCGGCCAGGTGGTTTCGGGGTCTTTTTGGTACCAAGTAATCTATTTCAGACTAAGGAATCACAGTCATTCATTAAGTGGATTCAGTCGGTTGCTTACCTGCAAGGGTTAATTAACTTGCCTGCTGAACTTTTTGCTAACCATTCTGCACAGAAAGCAATCTTGTTATTACAGCGTCAGGGTGGTAACAGTAAGCAAGCAGTTAAAGTTTTGCTAGGTGAATTTCCGTCTTTTAAAAAGACAAAAGAATTTGCAGACTTTATTGCAGAAATCGATCACTGGGTAGCCACAAATTTAAATCAATAAAAGGAGACAGTCAAAAATGTCAAAAACAATTGCCGTTAATGCTGGTAGTTCGACATTAAAATTTAAGTTATTCGATATGCCAAGTGAAAACGTTGTCGCAGAGGGAACAATTGAACGTATTGGTGAAAAGATGGGCCATGCTAAGATTAAGTATGGTGATGGCCAAAAACACGAAGATAAGAAACCATTTGCTGATCATGGAGCCGCAGTTCAATACCTATTAGACCAATTGATTGATTTGGATATTGTTGATAGTTACGATGAAATTACTGCTGTTGGGCACCGAGTAGTTGCCGGTGGTGAATTCTTTAAGGACTCTGCAGTCATTAACGATGACGTGATTAATAAAATAAGCCAATTATCAGAATATGCACCACTGCATGACCCTGCAGAGCTGATTGGTATCAAGGCTTTTCGGAAGGTTTTGCCAAAAGCTTTTGCTGTAGCCGTTTTTGATACTTCTTTCCACGTTAACATGCCAAAGAAGAATGCTCTTTATGCCGTTCCGTATGAATGGTATGAAAAGTATGGTGCACGAAAGTACGGTGCTCACGGGACCAGTCACCGTTACGTTGCTGGTCGGGCCGCCAAAATGCTGGGTAAACCATTAAAGGATCTGAAATTAATTACAATGCACCTTGGTGCTGGTGCATCAATTACGGCAATCAAGGGTGGTAAGTCTTATGATACTTCAATGGGCTTCTCACCATTGGCTGGGATTATGATGGCAACCCGTTCTGGTGATGTTGATCCATCATTGGTAACCTTCGTTCAGGAGAAATTAGGAGTTTCTTCAGAAAAGATGATTGATATTCTGAATCACAAGTCTGGTTTGGAAGGTGTTTCTCAGCTGTCACCAGATATGCGTGATATTTTAGACGCTGCTGGCAAGGGTAATAAGCAGGCCCAATTAGCTCTTGATATGTATGTTAACCGAATTATTCGGTATGTTGGTGCTTACATTGCCGAAATGGGCGGTGCTGACGCAATCGTCTTTACAGCCGGTGTTGGTGAAAACAGTATTCCGGTTCGGAAGATGATTACTGACAAATTAGGTTACTTTGGTATTAAGATTGATCAAGAAAAGAACAAGTGTCATGGTGTTGAACGAGACCTGTCTACTCCTGATGCTAAGATTAAGACTCTATTGATTCCAACTAATGAGGAATTAATGATTGTTCGGGACATTGAACGTTTAAAAAAGGAACAAGCTAACAAGTAATTTAATCGTTAGCAGACCAAATAGCCTAAGATTAGCTAATGCTGGTCTTAGGCTATTTTGTACTATTCTTAGAGGTTAAGGAGGCTTATCATGAAGTTTGTAACTGCAGATACACACTTTTTTCATAGTGATTTGTTAGGAATTGATGATTTTGCTCCACGACCGTTTCCAGATGTAGAAACAATGAATCAGACCATTATTAATCATTGGAATGCTAAAGTTGGTGAAAATGACCTGGTTTATCATTTAGGTGATATTGCACTCTATTTTACTAAACCGGCTCGTAAATCGGCCGAAGCAGTTTTAGGAGTGCTTAACCAACTCCATGGTCATCTGGTGTTGATTAAGGGTAACCATGATAGTCGGGCGCTCTTTAAATACTTAGCGGCGCATAACTATGATTTTGATGGCCGTCCTAAATTTGAGTTTCATGATGTCGGGGTCTTGATGAAATATGATCACCGTCAATATTATCTGACTCATTATCCGATGATGTTAGGAATTGCTCCTCAGATTATTAATCTGCATGGTCATATTCATCACTATTCGGTCCCAGCGAAGGAAAATATTAACGTTGGTATTGATAGTCCAGAACTGGATTATTTGAGTCCTAAACCACCGTTTGGAGCACCGGTTAATTTTCGCGAAGTTGAGACAATGGTAGAGAAAAAAGCCCTTGATTTTGCTAAGCGACGTTAGCGTGCTATGATTAAAAAAGTGTTTTATTAAGGGGGATATAAATGAACCGAGCCAAGATTCAGAATTACATTGATCAACGTGAAGAGCAACGGGCTGACCTTTATCACTTTGTGGCTCGTGATCACACTCATTTTATGCTAAATGGTCATCAGTATGAACTCGTTAAAGAATACCGGGATGGCTTTAATGGTACAGCACTTGCTAAGCGTTATAGTAATATTCTTAGTAAGTATGATTATATCGTTGGTGATTGGGGTTATGATCAATTACGACTGAAGGGCTTTTATGCTCACGATAATCCACTTTTTAAAGCTGAGCAGGGAGTTGATACGATTGAAGACTACCTGTTTGAAGATTGTAATTTTGGCTGTGCCTATTTTATCATTCATAATGATGATGTTTGGACGCCCCGGCGACGGCGTCATCGGCGGTTTAGTCCGGTTATTAAGGAGCGTAGGAAGAAACTACGCCAGCCTGATGTTCGTTATCGTCATCACCAGCGGGCAAAGCGGGTGAAAACCGGCCGTCACCAACAAAAATTTGTGATTCATCAACGAAAACAAGGAGTAAAACAATGAAGAGCTACCAGGGATATTTTATTGATCTCGATGGAACAACTTATAAGGGGACAAAACGAATCCCAGCGGCTGCCCGATTTATTAAACGACTTCAACGGGCCGGGAAAACAGTGTTATTTGTTACTAATAATAGTACGCGGACTCCTGAATTTGTTGCTGATAATTTACGGCATAATCATTCCATCAACGTGACAGCTAAGAATGTTTATACAACTGCTTTAGCAACTGCTGATTATCTTGCAACGATTGCCGGTAACCATCGCCGAGTTTACATAGTGGGGGAAAGTGGCTTGCGTTTAGCTTTAAAAGCTCGGCAGTTTGTTGAGACTAAGCAAGCTCCCGATTATGTTGTTGTAGGGTTGGATTCACACGTTACGTACGCTAAATTGGAGACGGCAGTGCTTTTGATTCGGGCAGGTGCGACTTTCATTGGGACCAATGCTGATAGTAACCTTCCTAACGAACGTGGTATGGTTCCTGGGGCCGGTTCGATTGTTAAATTGGTGGAATATGCCACTCAGCAGAAGCCGATAATGATTGGGAAACCTGAAGCTTTAATTATGCGGATGGCCCTCAAGAGGGAGCAGATGACTAGTAGTCAGGTTATTATGGTTGGTGATAACTATAATACGGATATTCGTGCGGCTATTAATACCGGGATGGATAGTTTACTGGTGTATACTGGTTTGTCTACGCCCGCTCAGGTTGCAAAAATGGCAATTCAGCCGACTTACACGGTGAATAGTCTTGATGAATGGCAAGTTAAATAATCAATTAAGGGTGTACTTAATAATGCTGGTATGTTTTTTAGCAATCATGAGTACCGCCCTTTTTATTACTGTTAATATTTCACCATTGTTAGTGGATTATCCTAAGCAACTGTTAAGACATTTTAATAGCGAAGAATTGGCAAGTGACTATCGACGTCTATTGGCTTATTTACAACTTCCTTGGGCCTGGCATCTTTATCTTCATTTTATTCCACTGACGCTTCAAGCGAGTCATCATTTTTGTGATGTTCGTCATTTATTACTTTTGAATGAGACGGTGTTGGTAATAACTGTTCCATTAGCATGGTGGTCACTAGAGAAGCAAAAACGGCGTCATCAACTATGGCAGTTAATGATACCGTTAAAAGTGATTATTTATGTTTTTGTGCTGACTAGTTGGTTACCATTGGTTAGTTTCCCAGCTAGTTTTATTAAGCTTCATTTTTTGCTTTTTCAAAATCGAGATTGGATTTTGAATCCGCATTTTGATCCTGTTATTTTATTAATGCCAACCAGCTTTTTTTTGCGACTGGCGTTAATTTGGTTAGCTGTTAGTTTAGTGTTGCTAATTGCTTTGTGGGGATGGTTATATCTAGACTTTTTTAAGCTTGGAACGCAAAAATCCTACCATCGCCGGAATTAAACTGATAACAATAATTGCGAGAATAATAATTGAAAAATGATTCTGGACAAAGGGAAGATTACCAAAGAAGAAGCCGCAGGTGCAACAAAGAGTTACCCAGGCAATACAACCAATTAAACTATAACGAATAAAGCGTTGGTATGGGAAACCGGATCCGGCCGCAGCAAAGGGAGCAAAAGTTCGAATAATTGGCATAAAGCGTGCCAGAATAATGGCTGAAGCACCATGATTTTCAAAGAATAGTTCGGCTTTAGCGAGACTATTTTTGTTAATTAGCTTGCCAAAAAGGGAATGGTTAGAAAGTCCCTTGCCAATATGATGGCCAATTAAAAAGTTGACGGAATCACCGGATAGGCATGCTAATAGGAAGGTAGTAATGAATATCCAAATACTAAGGTGATAGCGAGGATCGGCAGCCAATGCGCTAGCGGCGAATAGTAATGAATCTCCTGGAAGAAAAGGGAGGATAACAGCTCCCGTTTCGATAAAAACAATTGCTAGTAAGATTAGGTAAGTACTGTTACCGAATTGGTTTACAATTTGGATTAGGTGGACATCAATATGAAGAATGAAATCAATTAATGCAGACAATTATTAATTCCCCTTTATTTAGTTTTATTTTAATCTTGTATCATAATAATTGAGTTTAATGAATTTAGGAAGACTTATGGACGATTATTAATTGATACTTAAAAATTATAAAAGTAAAAAGACTTTTAATTTTGTCCGTGTTTGACTAATTTATGAAGGAAAAAAGGCTTAAAAATTGTTTGATATTAGTGATATCCTAATCTTAATACGCTTAAGCCTATAATTGTTTAGGAATACTGATTTAGTGGGTCAAAAATATATCAAAAAGGCGTTGACAATAATAAGCAATCACGGTATAGTAATTAGCGTTGTCAGTGATAAGCCTTGGTTAAGATTTAATTTTTAGCTAAAGATATTGTTGACAGTAGTTATTTTAGATGATATATTATATGAGTCAGTTTTGCTGGAATTTATTAAAAACAAAATTTGTTGTTGACAATGCTAACTGATGTGATATAATATAAAAGCTGCTTCGGCAACTTGGTAGACCTTTGAAAACTGAACAAAGTTTCGACGAATCAAATGTGTAGGGTCTCTGATCACTTTGGTGATCGGAGCAAAACATTTGCGAAGTCAATTCGCTTAATACTTTTAAATTTGAGAGCTATCTCAAATTCTTATATCTTTTTATATGAGAGTTTGATCCTGGCTCAGGATGAACGCCGGCGGTGTGCCTAATACATGC
>NZ_JBFLGB010000045.1:0-11684 GCF_041859915.1 Limosilactobacillus sp. | reverse complement strand
AACTTGTCCAACGGAACGTGTCGTTCTTTAGCAAAGGCCTTCATCAGAGTCATGTGGTTCATCAGGTGATATTTCTTGTGCGGATGAGCAGGATCCACAACCAATAATTGGGCCATCATCCCACCATCCTCGTGTTCAATAATGTGGCAGTGGTACATGAAGACTCCTGGAACATTGAACCAAACCTTGATTACCACGTGCTCACCGGGGTTAACTGCTACGGTATCCTTGAGACCCAATTCATTCGGGTTCGGTGCATGACCATCGCGGGAAACAACCTTAAAGGCGGTACCATGCATGTGATAAGGATGGATCATTCCCGGCTTTGGATTAGTGTTGCAGATATCCCAAAGCTGAACCTTATGCATTGGCATCTTGTAGTCGATCCGGTCCATCTTGAACTTCTTACCATTCATCGCTACCGACTCATCCATCCCGTCGAGGGTGACGTGGTGAACTGGCAGGTCGGGATCAACTGCCGGATCAGGCGTTTCAAAAAGTGTGTCTGGTAGCTGCATGTGGTCGGGCTTAAATTCATGAATCCGGAAGTGAACCAATGGAACATCATCAGAATAGAGGATCACTTCATCACCCGGCTTGTACTTGCCGAAGTCAACAATAATTTCCTGTCGTTCGGCACAGGTAATCAAGAGCTTATTCATCTTCACCGGGTGCGGCAGTAAGCTCAGGTCACCGGCGATCTGGGTAAATTCGAGGTCGTCAGAGAAGTGCAAACGCCATTCTCGCCGGTTGGCCCCATCGAGGAAACGCAGTCGAACCTTTTGGGTAGTCACGTCGAAGTACGGGTTAATCGTCCCGTTGATCATCGGCGTTGGGCCAGCAACCCCATCCGGATCATAATCGGCGCGGTAATTCCACTGGTTGTCCTTGTGGAAGCGCCGGTCCTGAAGGATAATCGGAATATCATCGACTCCATAATTGCGTGGCAGTGGCAAACTGGCCTCGTGCTGATCCTGAACAATTGCGCCACCAGCTAGGCCATGCCAAACCTGCTCAGCTGTGGACGGACACGGGTGAGCGTGAAGCCAAACGAAGGCCGCCGGTTGGTTGATCTTAAAAGTAACATCACGACTCTTGCCCGGATAGACTGGAGCATGGCAACCACCGTCTTCAATTGGGCCCGGAATTGCCAAGCCGTGCCAGTGAAAAGTCGTCACTTCTGGCAAGTGATTAACGAGGTGAACATGGATCGTCTTGCCCCGCTTAAAGATCACCGTTTTACCCAAAAGTGGGCCATTGTAGCCCCAGGTCTTCGTCTTTTGACCAGGTAACAACTGTACTTCCCCCGTCTGAGCGACGATCGTGTAATACATATCGGTTGCCGTTTCCTTATCTGGCTTCAAGATTGCCGGAATGTTTAACGGCCGCTGAGGTGTTTGCGGTTCTTCTAGCGGAACGTAACCACCATCATGGTAGTCATAGGCAGCTTCATCGTAAAAATAATGATCAATCAGTTGATTTTCTGCCATTTTCTTACCTTCTTTGTTAACTCTTTACTGCAGTGAATCCCAGGCCGTCAGGATGACTGGCGTACTGTCGGCTAACTTCTTTAAATCATCGTCCAAGTACTTGCGGTTGATAACGGCTTCGTAAGTATAATCCTTGAACCAGTCTTCGGTCATCACGAAGTAACCGTTGGCACCGTTATCCTTGCCCCAGCTATTTTCGATCTTCCACCGACTTGGTTCACCGTTGACGAGGTCGAAGCCGGTTAAAGTCATGGCATGGGAAACCATGGCCTGACGAGTCTCAAGCCGGTCTTTCTTATTCATCGTGAAGTCGACATCGAGTAGTTCAGCCCGCCGGAAGAGCTTGGCATCCATCAGGCCTCGTTTCCGATCCATCTGCTGAAGAACATCGTTACCGACCCAAACGGTTTCACCGGCCTTCAGCTGTTTCAATGCAGCTTCTTGCAGGTACTTAAATGGCACGTTGACGAACTTGATTGGAATTCCGCCGGCCACATTATCTTGAGTTGGCATTGCATAAACCTTGTTGTACTCATGATCCGGAGCGTTGGTAATTACAACATAGTCATTCAGATTAGTATCAAAGTATTCTCGGTAGAACTTCAGTGGTGTCAAGCCTAATACCTGGTGGAATTTCTTATCGTCATCCCGGTACTCAAGGTCAAACTTTGCCGGTGGTTCACCAAAGGAGTAAGCAGCAACCTTGTAGACATCCGCCATCATCTCTTGTTGAGCCGTGGCTAATTCATCTTGATCAGCACCGTTGTTAACGAGCTTTCGCAACGCCAACGCATCTTTACGCATCAGGTAGTTCATTACCGCAGCTACGTCGGTCGTGTCCCGGGTGTTATGGGTATCCGGCATTGCGTATTCTGGCACTACCCCATACTTTTCAACAATTGAAGCGGCGTTGGCCCACTGTCCACCATCGTTTTCGGCGAAGCTCAGGTAAAAGTCAACCGTCCGATCATGAAGTGGCTTCTTGGCCGTTTCAATGATCTTTTGGAAGAACATGTTAGCCCGTTCGATCCGATCCCAGAAAAACAGGTAGTTTTGAGAAAGTTCAAAGTCCTTAACCTTATACTTGCTAGCAAACTTGTGCCGGAGCGTGTTCAGGGTCGCAAATGACCAGCACCGACCACTGTGCCGCTGGTTGGACGGCTTACCGGTCTTAATCTCATAGGAAAAGGCCCGGTGAAGACGAGCACTAGCGGTTGGGTCTTCGCTAGCGTTGCGAATACCGTTTTTCTGAACCGCCCGTGAAACCACGTCGGCATCCCGTCGCGCGTGAAATTCTTGCTGGTATTTTTCAACCATTTCTGAAGTTAAATGATGTTCTTCAGTCATTAATAATCCCTTCTTTTAAAAATGCTTGTTATAATCATCACATCTCAATAATACCGCACTTTGGTATTCAATGGCTGAGATTTTGTTCATAACCTATAGTTCCAATCTGATACAATAAAGGAAAAAGGAGCAATCATTATGGATCTTAAGCACCAACTTCACGACCAACAAATTTACTTTCCCAATGACCCGGCCATCTTGAAAACCCAGGTCCAGGCTCAATTACCAATGTATGAATATAACCGAACCCTGCCGACCGAGGGCGCTAAACGGCAACAATTACTCAAAAAGATGCTCGGTCGCGTTGGTAAAGACTGTTTCTTAGAACCACCCTTCCATGCCAATTGGGGTGGCCGTCATGTCATGCTCGGCGATGGCGTTTATGCGAATTTCAACCTCACCGTTGTCGATGATACCTACGTCTATATTGGTGACCGGACGATGATGGGCCCCAACGTTACCTTGGCATCGGCTAACCATCCCATCTTACCGGAGCTTCGTCGCCAAGGAGCGCAATATAACCTACCGATCCATATCGGCAAAAATTGTTGGCTTGGTGCCGGCGTGATTGTCGTTCCCGGTGTCACGATCGGCGACAATACCGTGGTCGGTGCCGGTGCAGTCGTCACCAAGGACCTGCCAGCCAACGTGGTCGCGGTTGGTATCCCAGCTCGGGTACAGCGACCAATCAATGACCATGATCGCAAATACTACCACGGTCAACGTAAAATCGATCCTAAGCTGCTTTCCTAGAGACCAAGTGCTTTTCCAACCTTTCTAATCATTTTCCGGTTATGATGAGAAGGTAAGTTAATTTAGGGGGGAACCTCAAAATGAAAATTGTATTTGTCGCTGGTGGCTCCGGACGGGTTGCCACGGAATTAATCAAGGACCTCGTTGCCGCTGGTAATAAAGTTATCGCCGGGGCCCGGCATCCCGAAAAAATCATCAAATTAAATGGAGTTGCGCCGGTCAAGATGGATCTTCACAGCAGTGTCAATGACTTAGCTTCCCTGATGAAGGGTGCCAACATCGTTTACTTTGTCGCCGGATCCCGGGGCAAGGATCTTTTACAGACCGATGCCATGGGCGCCGTTAAGACAATGGAGGCAGCAGGAAAAGTTGGCATCAAGCGCTACATTATGCTCAGCTCAATGTACGCGCTGGAACCAGACCAGTGGCACAAATATCCGGCCCTCGCGGGAATTACCGATTATAATATTGCCAAATTTTTTGCCGACAACTACCTTATCCATAGTACCGACCTTGACTACACAATTCTTCAACCGGCAGTTCTGACTGAAAAGCCGGGCACGGGGAAGATTAACATCGGTGTGGGCGAAGAAACGGCTAACCCAATCCCCGATGTCGCCCAGACTCTTGCTGACCTGTTGAAATTTGATAACACGATTGGCAAGGTCATCATGATGCGTAGTGGTGCTACTCCGATCAAGGATGCTTTGAAGAAAGTTCGTTGACTTCTGACCTACACAAACAAAAACACCAATCAACCAGTGTTAGTGCTAAAAGGGATTACTAAATTAAGAATTTAATTATTTTCATAGGCATCTATTTAGGCATCACAAATAGATACTTTTTTTATCATTATTTTCGGCTAGTTTGCGATATCATTTTGGGTAAAATGATATCGCAAAGAACTGATCATCATTAATAAACCTGATGATGATACAATAAATGTAGACAAAAGAACTGATAAGTCTGGATTACACCGACTGATCACAAAAGCCCTCTGCTAGTACGAATAGCAAGAGGGCTTTTTTATATGAGTTAATATGGTAGTATCACGAGTGATAGCTGCTCTAGATAGTTGACAAAAGAACTTATAATCATGAGTCGCACCTCCTTTGCATTGGGATAACCTTTGCAAAACAAAGTGACGGCTCTTTTCTTTTAGCTGATTTTAAGCTGAAGATTAGGACTGATCTGATTGATTCTTCCACTTTACCGTTAAAATAATTTTGCATAATTATGAATGCATGTGACAAACAGATCAAGCCTAAAGGAAACATTTTCAAAATGATCATGTTAGGGTAAAGGTGTTAAGAATAAAGCTTCTTTTAAATTTTTAGTATAAAATTGCTCATTTACATATATTGGGAGCTGCTAATTTTACAAATGGGAGTGTGATACATTATTAGTTCTAAAAATGAGCAGTATATACATAGGTTACGAAAAATTGCATTAATTGCGACCCTTGGTGGCCTGCTTTTTGGGATTGATACTGGTGTAATCAATGGAGCATTACCATATATGGCTTCACCAAACCAACTGAATCTATCTTCGTCTGAAGAAGGATTAGTTACTTCAGGCATTACTTTAGGTGCGGCTTGTGGTGCCTTATTTGCCGGACGTCTATCTGACCACTATGGTCGTCGTCATGTCTTATGGCTATTATCACTTATCTTCTTGGCTGGTACCTTAGCCTGCTCTTTAGCACCTAACGCAATTTTAATGATTATCTTTCGCTTTCTGCTCGGCTTCGCAGTTGGTGGGGCATCTGTGATCGTACCTACTTAATTTAGCTGAAATTGCTACTTCAGTTCTGCGAGGCCAATTAGTCACCCAAAATGAATTAATGATTACCGGTGGCCAATTGTTAGCTTTTACAGTCAATGCTATTTTAGGAACTTGTTTCCCCCATGTAACGAATATTTGGCGTTACATGATTGCCTTTGGAATGATTCCTTCAATCGCCCTATTTTTAGGAATCTTCTATCTTCCTGAATCACCACGCTGGTTAATTATGCATAACCAAACTAAGCAAGCAATGGCTGTCTTGCAAAAAATTCGGCCCAACCAAAAAATATGTCAACATGAAATTAATAGTATCAAAAACGTTCTAGCAAAGCATCGTGAGATTCGTCAAGCAAACTGGCATGATCTCAATCGGCCTTGGGTACGTCATTTACTGTTAATTGGTAGTTGTTTCGGAATCATGATGCAATTTATTGGCATTAATATCATGATGTATTATGGTACGAGTATTTTGATGAAAACCGGATTAGGACATAATACAGCTTTACTAACCAATATTGGTAATGGCTTAGCATCATTCATCGCAGTAATAATTGGTATGCACTTTATGGGGACAGTTGATCGACGCAAAATGTTGCTAACTGGTATTATTGGTACTACTTGTTCACTATTCGCGTTAACTTTAACTATTGCCCTTTTAGCACACTCATCATTACTACCATGGATTGTAATTAGTACAACAATGGCTTTCTTAGCATTTTTCCAGTCTTCAGTTTCACCAACAATTTGGACACTTTTGTCCGAAATTTTCCCCCAAAGCTTACGAGGCTTAGGAGCAGGAATTTCAACATTTATGTTGTGGTTAGCCAACTTCTTCGTTGGTTTCGTCTTTCCAATTTTACTTAATCACTGGGGCGGAGTTGCTACTTTCAGCCTATTCGTTGCCTTTAATCTTCTTGCATTGATTTTTACCTATCTTGAAACTCCTGAAACACAAGGAAAGAGTTTGGAAGAGATTCAAATGGAAATGCGGCAAAACTTCCGTCACTCTTCTTTTTAATCCAGGCATAGCTAACTATGTTCTAAATAACTGTATAGAAAAGCTCGATTATGACCACCATGGACCATAATCGAGCTTTATTTTTATGTTTTGTAATTAAATCATTTAAGCCACAGCATAAATCCGAACATCCGGGTCCTCTGTCCAAGTTGGCTTCAGGCCAGGAAAGACATGCTTGGTAAACATGTCTGACTTCAGGTAAGCCTTAGCATGTTCAACGCTATCAAAGCCGTGCATAACCTGAACATCTTCGTCCCGAACCAGCAATTCCTTGGTTTCAGCACCCGGAATTGTGTCTAAAAATGGCTGACGATAATCATGGTAAACCTTGGCTGCTGCAGCCCGGTTCTTCTCTGGAACTACCATTGTAATCTGTAAATATGCTTTAACTGCCATCATCAATTCCTCCTATCTCAATTATTTACGTTTTTCATAATAGTCGCCTATAATCGATAAAGATACGATTTCAAAAGCAATTGAGTTACTAAAAATTTTTTGAGGAGGAATCCCCAATGTATCAGCGAAAAACACCCAAGGAATACTATTGTACAGTTGATTATGCTCTCGACATCTTTGGCGGCAAATGGAAGCCCCGCCTACTCTGCATCCTTGGTCATAGCAAATCAATGCGTTACGGTAAACTAAAAAACGAAATGGAGAATATTTCTGATGCTGCCCTGGCTGACAGCCTCAAAGAACTCCAAGCGGCCGGAATTGTTGCCCGCCAGCAGTATAATGAAATGCCAATTCGGGTTGAATATTCATTAACCAAAGAAGGACGGTCGCTATTGCCCGTTCTTGATACTATCTCTAACTGGGCCGTTCAACATAGTCAAGCCGATATTTATAGTGGTCGCCACTTTCGAAAGGTGCACGCCAATGCATTTCACTAAAATTAAAAGCGAAGCTGATTTTTTGTCAGTTTCGCTTTTAATTATTTCTGGAGTAAAAAGTCTGCCACTAATTTTTCAATTTTAGTCCTAGCCGGGCCCTGAAATAGGTGTCCTTCACCCTTAATCAAGTGGAGCTCGCTATTAGGCAAGATAATATTATACTTCTGCGATGCCTTTGGCGAAACTATGGTATCCGCCAGTCCATGGATTAACAAAACCGGGCCGGCAAAGTGTTGGGCAGTTTCATAAATTGGCAGAAGCTGCGCGGTGCGGAAGTAGTCACCGCCAACCGCAAAACCCGATACGTCAACCTGGTCAGGAATATGCATTGGATCATATTCACTACCCTGGCAAACCCCTTTCAAGGCATCATCCTTCAGCGTCGCCGCCGGAGCTAATAAAGCCACCTTAGCAATAACGTCATGGTAGTAGGCTGCCAGCATGGAAGCTACTACTCCGCCTTGGGAATGGCCAACCAAGTAAATCGTCTTGGCTTTCATCTTCCGGCGTGCAAAATCGATGATCTTCATCCCATCAAGGAGCTCACTCAGAACGGTCATATCGACAAATCGTCCATCACTCTTACCACAGCCGGCAAAGTCAAAGCGCAGTGTCGGCAATCCACGTTGATTTAGGTAGTGAGACAGACTGGGCAAAATTTTATTTTCATCATAGCCCAGGTCACCCTTAAAACCGTGCATCAGAATCGCGACTGCCTCATTTTCAAGGGTCGTGGTTCCTTCCAGGCGTCCTACCAATTGTAAACCATCGCGTCGAATCGTTACGTCCATTGATAATCATCTCCTTAAATAGGTTTATTTTACCGAATCATAGCTAACAAAAGCAATTCCGATACCAATAACTTCCCACCACCGGGCATTTGCCGTACAATTAAACTATCCTAATAATAAGAAGTGAATTTTCTAATGACAAAACGACTATTGGATGATTTTCAACCCGCACATTACGACCTTTATCTCGATATTAACCGGGCGCAGAAGACCATCAACGGTAAGACGACCATCAGCGGCCATGCCAATAAGCCCCAGATCGCCGTTAACCAAAAGTATCTTTCCGTAGCTAGTGTTCAAGCTGACGGTAAGGACGTTCCCTTCACTACGGATGGCCAAGCAGAAACTATCAACATCACCCTCCCTAGAGCTGGTCAGGTGACCTTGACGATTAAGTATTCTGCTCCCCTCACCGATTCAATGATGGGAATTTACCCATCTTACTACCAGGTTCATGGTGAACAGAAGGAATTAATCGGTACTCAATTTGAAACCACGGCCGCTCGCCAAGCCTTCCCAAGCGTCGACGAACCGGCTGCCAAGGCTACTTTTAGTTTGGCCATCAAGTATGATGAACACCCTGGTGAAACGATCATCGCCAACATGCCTGAGGACCACGTCACTGATGGCGTCCATTACTTCCAAAAGACGGTTCGCATGTCTACCTACTTGGTTGCCTTTGCCTTTGGTGAAATGCAGTCCAAGATGACCAAAACTAAGTCCGGCGTCCAGGTCGGCGTTTTCGCTACCAAGGCTCACCAACCGAAGGAACTCGACTTTGCCTTGGGCATTGCTAAACGAGCAATTGAATTCTACGAAGACTTTTACCAAACACCATACCCGCTTCCCCATTCTTGGCAACTAGCTCTGCCTGATTTCTCTGCCGGGGCCATGGAAAACTGGGGACTAGTCACCTACCGGGAAGCCTACCTCTTACTGGATCCAGACAATGCTTCATTGGACATGAAACGCTTCGTTGCCACGGTCATCACCCATGAGTTGGCTCACCAGTGGTTCGGTGATCTGGTCACCATGAATTGGTGGGACGACCTCTGGCTCAATGAAAGTTTCGCCAACATGATGGAATACGTTTCCGTCGACGCCATCCACCCCGAATGGCACGTTTGGGAACTCTTCCAAACTTCCGAAGCCCCAATGGCCCTGCAACGGGATGCCACCGATGGGGTACAACCAGTCCACGTCAACGTCAACGATCCAGCCGAGATTGATTCAATCTTTGACTCTGCCATCGTCTACGCTAAGGGTTCGCGAATGCTAGTAATGGTTCGCGCCCTGCTTGGTGATGACGCTCTGCGCAAAGGACTCAAAAATTACTTTGCCGCTCACAAATACCATAATGCCAAAGGAAGCGACCTATGGAAAGCTCTCGGTGATGCTTCTGGGCTGGACATTGGCAAGATCATGAATTCCTGGTTGGAGCAACCGGGTTATCCAGTCGTCACGGCCAAAGTGGCTAACGATGGCCAGCTAGTCCTTTCCCAAAAACAGTTCTTCATCGGTGACGGGGTTGACAAAGGTCGCACTTGGCAGATCCCATTGAACAGTAACTATGCCGCTGCACCGCAGATCATGGTTGATAAAGAAATTAAATTAGGCAACTACCAGGAACTGCGTCAGGCTAATGGAAAGCCGTTCCGCTTGAATGTCGGTAACAATTCTCACTTCATCGTTAAATACGACGACACCTTACTGAAAGATATCTTGAATTCAGCCGACCAATTTGATCCAATCAGCCAACGGCAATTGCTTCAAGATCTCCGTTTGCTCGCCGAGGGTCAGCAAATTTCTTATGCTTCCTTGATTCCATTGTTAAAGCGCTTTGCCGACAGTCACTCTGCAATTGTCAATGCTGAACTTTACCGAATTGCCAACAGCTTGAAGATGTTTGTCCAACCCGGCTCAGCAGAAGAGCAAGAACTACGAACTTTCTTTGATCAATTGAGCAAGGCTCAGGTAAGCCGGCTCGGTTGGTTGCCGAAAGATAGTGAATCTAATGATGATCAGTTGACCCGGCCCGTCGTTTTGAACGCCGCTCTTTACGCGCACAACCAGGACGCTATTAAGGCTGCTCACCAAATTTTCACTGCTAACCAAGGCCAACTAATTAACCTATCCGCTGATATTCGAGGATTAGTACTTAAAAATGAAGCCCAAAACTTCAGTAGTCCTAACCTCTTCAACCAATTGATTACGGCCTACCAGCAGACGGCCGACCCTTCTTACAAGCAGGATATTCGGGCCGCCCTGCCACAAACAACCGATTCGGCTTTGATCAAAAAGATCATTAGCCTCTATAAGGACGCCAGCGTTATTAAACCCCAGGACCTGCGCGCCTGGTACCGGGGAGTGCTTGCTAACGATGCCGGTCAGCAGGCAGCCTGGGATTGGCTCCGTGATAACTGGCAGTGGTTAAATGACACGGTCGGTGGTGACATGGAATTTGCTACCTTCATTACCGTGACCGCTGGTATTTTTCATACGCCAAAACGGCTTGCCGAATTCAAGACCTTCTTCGAACCGAAAATCAATACTCCTGGCCTGACCCGGGAGATCAAGATGGACATTAAGATCATTGAAAGTAAGGTTGACCTGATTGAAAAAGAACAAGCTAGTGTCAACCAAGCAATTGCCAAAAGCAATCACTAAATGAAATCCCGTTACAGTATTAATCCAGCTGTAACGGGACTTTTGTTTAAAATTGGTCAAGCATGACTTGCTCTGTCACAAAACGGTCAAAGTATGGCAACATAAACTGCACAAAACCGTAGCCGGCCGACATAATAATTTGATCATCAATTAATTTGCGTCGATAAACTGCAACATAATTAGGCTGTTTCCCCATTATTTGACCAATCTGTTTAGCACGAACTCGTTGCGTGCCGACCTTAACCATGGCCTGAACAAATTCACGTTCTTTCATACTCATCTCGTGATAAATCTTATAATACACATTTCTAAATAGGTCACTGATATACCGATCTAAAGCCTTTTTTACCACATCAATCGTAATCTGGCTATCACCGTATTTAACCGCAGTTTGCCAAACCCAGTAACCTAATAATTGAAAGGCATAAGCAAAACCCATCGTCTGTTTAGTCATATACAGCAAAGCAGGTAATTCAATTTTGAAACCAGCTTTACTAAAAATATGCGCATAACTATTTTTGATGCTCTCAGCAGCTAATGGATCAAGGGTAATTCGATTAGCACGCAGCAAAAAAGTTAAAACGTCATCATTTTGAATTTCTGAAACATTTTCTGGTAAACCAGCCATTAGCAGTGAAACTTGTAAATTATCTCGAAGCATAATTTGGTAGCAACTAATCAGCTTCCTTAAAAGCGGCGTAGCCTTAACCTCATCAATTGTGATTAGAATATGAATACCCTTTTGACTAAACTTCTCAAGCAATCGATGCAATATTACTTGAAAATTAGCATTAGTACTTTGATTACCAACTTTAGTATTCAACTGAATTCCCTTAAAGTTAATAGTCAAATCAAGGTCTTTAAAAAGATGCAAGTTTAACAACTTATCACGTAATTGAACTATCAAAGAATCCAAAAGATCGTCATCTAAAACCAGATT
>NZ_JBFLGB010000044.1:0-11852 GCF_041859915.1 Limosilactobacillus sp. | reverse complement strand
TCTTTCATCCTTTCTGCAATTATTTCATTTATTACTGCTCTTTGGGAACAACAACCGAAACAATTAAACTAAGTTAGGAGGGATTTTGTGGTCTGGCTTCGAGATATAATACGAATAATTCTTATCGCCAATACAATTTTGGCCTTCTACATTGTCTTTCACAGACGACGTTCAGTTTCTACAACTTGGGCATATCGGAGCTAGTACATTGCATAAATGGATTAAGCTGTTTACTGGGACTGGGGAGTTTGGCCGTGGCTCTGGTAATTTTGCCATGCATTTTTACCACCACATCCAGCGCCAACAGCTGTTGCAGGTGTGTTTAATGCAAGCATTGGTCAAGTATTGTTGCTAGGTATTATCGCTGCGATACCAACGATTATTATCGCTGGTCCAATTTTTAATATGGTACTCAAGAAGGTTTATCCAAGTGCCTATCATAAAGAGACACCAAATGTCTTTGGTGAATTTAAGACATTTGAAATTGAAGAGACACCTGGATTTAGTATCAGTATTTTAACTTCAATGATGCCAGTTATCTTAATTGGGATAGCAACTATCTTAGATCCATTTTTGAACAAGCATTCAATTATTGGCCAAATCATTGGCTTTATTGGTAGCCCTGACATGGCGATGCTTCTGTCGCTGCTCTTTGCATTATTTACAATGGGCATTTTGCGTGGTATTAAAATGTCAGAAATTGGTAATACATTGACGGAATCGATTAAGCAAATTGCCATGATGCTACTAATTATTGGTGGTGGTGGTGCTCTAAAGGAAGTATTGATTGAAGGTGGTATTTCAGATTATGTTTCGGCATTATTTGCCCATACATCAATGTCACCAATCATTGCTGCTTGGTTAATTACCGCTGTACTACGTGTCAGCTTGGGATCTTCAACAGTTTCAGGAATTACAGCGGCGGGATTGATTGCGCCATTGGTTGCTAGTTCTACTGTTAACCCAGCCTTAATTGTATTGGCAATTGGTGCGGGTTCAGTGTTCGCTGACCATGTTAATGATGCTGGTTTCTGGATGATCAAAGAATACTTTGGCCTTTCATTAAAGGAAACGTTACTTTCTTGGACGACTTTAACTTCTGTTCTAGCACTGGCTGGATTAGGAAGCGTCTATGCAATTTCATTATTCATTTAATATCTAATTTTCATTTATGGTTTGTGAGGAGGAATTTCCATGTTTGATCTGAATAGTTTTTCTTTGAAGGGGGAAAATGCCATTATTACTGGTGGGGCTGCTGGCTTAGGCGAGTATTATACTAAGGCAATGCTGACAGTTGGTGCTAACGTTCAAGTTGTTAGCTTAAGTGATAAAAATTGGGACAAGATGCAGGCATTTGCTGATCAGAAACCGGGTAACATTTACTTTTTAAAACAAGATGTCACCGCAAATGATGCTCCACAGAAAATTGTGCAAGAAGCCTTAAACAACTTTGGCAGAATTGATATTTTAGTCAATAATGCTGGTATGCAATTGCGTAACAAGTGGCAAGACTTTAAAGATGAGGATTGGCACAAGGTCATTAACCTCAACTTGAATGCGGTATATTATTTATCACATGCTGTGGCTAAAGAGATGGCTAAGCAACATTCTGGGAAAATTATTAATATTGGTTCTATGCAGTCATACCGTGCTGGTAAATTTATTTTTCCATACACTGCTAGCAAGCATGGCGTTGTGGGGTTAACAAAAGCCTATGCAGATGCTCTCGCTCCAGAAAATATTCAGGTTAATGCAATTGCACCAGGATATATTAATACGCCGATGATTAAAGCACTTCAAGAAGATCCTGCCCGAAGTAAAGAAATCTTAAACCACATTCCTGCCGGTCATTGGGCTGATCCTGCTGAATTAATGGGGGTAGTAGTTTTCTTGGCTAGTGCAGCCTCTAATTACATTACTGGAACCACAATTCCTGTTGATGGCGGCTACTTGTTAAGATAACTGTTATAATAGAAAAGTTATCTTAATTTAGAGGAGTGGAAGGTTCATTGAGAGCGACTAAGATTTCGCAAGTTGCCAAGGCAGCTGGTGTTTCCCAAACCACCATTTCACGATATTTGAATGGTAAGTACTCAAAGATGAGTGAGAAAACAAGGCAAAAAGTTGCCCGAACTATCAAAGAGCTTAATTATGTGCCAACTGCATCTGCTCGCCAATTAAGGCAGAGTAGCAGTCATGTAGTGGGACTCTTAGTTGGGGATGTTGCTAATACATTCTCTTGCTTGCTAGCAAAGGGAATTGATGATGTTTTAAAACCAGCTGGTTATGATATTGTAATGATGAATACTAATAATTTGCTGGATGTTGAGCAACGTTCTTTACAACGATTGTTTGAACTACAAGCGGATGGAATCTTAATTCAACCAGATTCTATTAACTATTCTTCCTTTGCAGCTTGTCGGCAGCGGGATGTTCCTTTGGTATTAATTGATCGAGAGGTTAAAGACCAACCGCAAGATATCGGGAAAGTAACCAGTGCTAACCAAGACGCTTGTTATCACCTTGGCCGTATTTTAAAACAAAAGGGTTATCAAAATATTCTAACCGTTTCCGCACACTTTGCTGAAGCATCGGGTCAAATTCCGCGAATAGCTGGTTTGAAAATGGCAGCAGAAGACTTTGACTTGCTGTACTACAATATTGAAACAAAGGGCGAGAGCGACAAATGGCTTCAACGAGAATTAATCAAGGCAATTCACAGATTGCGTGGCAAAACCGCTGTTATTTCCTTGATGGGTCCGGTCTTATTTAAAATATTAGATATTTTTCGTCAATTTAACATTCATTTTCCTGAAGATGTTGGCCTAATTAGCTTTGACGATTGGGATTGGTCAAAATACGTTCAAAATGGCATTTATCTCTTAAAACAGGATGTAGAATTAATGGGAAGAATCGCCGCTCGAAAATTGCTTAATCAGATTAAAGGTAAGACTACCCAAAGCGACCTCACAATATTACCCGTTGAATTTGTTAAGAAACCATCGATATAGTTAGAATTTTTTAGATTAATTAGTTTATGGTATTTGTGTAAAAACAAATGCCTATTAAAGATAGCATTTACTAGTTCAATCAAAAATTCCGTATAATTTTCTATGGAAGGAAGTTTTGTTGAACACCTATTTATTGCTGACTATTACTAACTTTAATCAATAAAAGACGCCTTGCAAAATCTTGAAATGATTCTGCAGGGCGTCTTGCATATTTTCTAAGGACGGCCTGCCTGAAGGAACTATCCTTAGTTTTCAATATAAAGGGGAGATTTTTTTAATTAATTATGCCTTTAGCTGGGCTGCTCGTTTTTCTTCGGCCTTAAAACGACTCTTGATGTAGTTAGCGGAGGTTTCTAATTTTTTCTTTTCAGCTGGTGTCAGGTCGAGGTGCAACTGTTCAACAACCCCATCATGACAACAACCGCTGGGTATGATAAGTAGGTTCCGTATTCCTGCCGGTAGTTGGAAACCGGCATCACGGTCCGCGAGTCGTTCAGAAGTGCATTCGTTAATCGGACTGCCGCGGTGGCAACCCCGTAGTTAGTATATTTTTTGCCCTTATAAACTAGGTAACCACCCTGACGTGCCCGTTCTTCCATCCCGGCCAAATCAAGATTACGTTCATGAACTAAATCAAGAACTGGCTTACCTAGCACTCGAACTGTTGACCAGGCCGTGAATTGAGAATTGCCATGCTCACCGAGGTTGAAACCTTCCACGGATCGAGAATCAACATGCAGGGCTTCTCCAACACAGGCTCGCATTCGGGCGGAGTCTAGCAAGGTTCCCGTCCCCAACACATGGTTCTTTGGCAGACCGGTTAGCTTTTGATACATCGAGGTGATGACGTCACATGGATTGGTGACATCGACTAATTTGCCATGGAAACCATTATCAACCAGTTGTTTGGCTACCAATGGTACCTGAGTACGGGTGAACTTGAATTCAGCAAAGCGGTCGTGATCAGGTGTATCAACCAGTTTCGACTTTCCCAAAGTAGAGACAACCACCTCACAGTCAGCAAGCTGAGAATAATCGTTAACAGTTAGGTTTGTATGGTAGGGCAGGTTGGCCATCGCGTCACGGAGGTCGAGGGCGTCGGCACGAACCTTGCTTTCATTCGTATCATACAGTGCTAAATCATCGGTAAATCCGGCGGCAACGAGATAGTGTGCGACCGTGGCGCCAACGTGGCCCATTCCAACAACTGCTACTTTTCTAGTCATAAGCAATCCTTCCTCTCTTAATTCTCTGTTCTCTTAATTTAGTTAATCCGTGACGTTGACCGTAACTTTGCCGAAGCCATGGTCAAATTGAGCTTCCCACTTGCCCTTAGTCAGGTGCGGTGGGAGAAGGAAGGTGCCGGACGAAATCAGCTGACCGGTACGGAAGACCTTGCCTTGATCGGCGAGTTTACTGACTAGCCAGGCCAGTGACTTGAACGGGTTGCCTAGGACCTCACTCGACTTACCGCTTTTTTCTTTTTTACCATCGTGGTAAAGAGTTACATTGACCGTCGCTGCCTCCGCTACATTAGCAAAGGCCACATCTGCTGGTCGTTCCGTCCCGTAGACAACGTAGCCGCCGACTGCGCAGTCGCTCATGACATTGTACTTACTCAAATCAGGGAACCAGTCGGCAAAGCGGCTATCGGGTAGTTCCAAGGTGCCACAAACAGTTGTCTTGTGCAGTAAATCTTCAAAACTGTCATCTGGTTTGAGATCTTCCTTAGCCCGGAAACCCAGTTCGACTTCCAAAAGTGGCGCCATTGTTTGTTCTTTCAGTGAGAGCAGGGCTGGTGACGGTAGAAAATGAGAGTCAACCTGCTGACCATAAAGAGGGCTGTCGGAATCAAACATATCTTGAGTCTGCTTACTGGTCAAGGAAACTTTGTAGCCACTGGTCGGCAATTTCTTCAATTCTGCGAAGCGGTCCTGAACTGCGTAGGCGGTATCGTCATCGGTGACGACCCCGTCCCAATCGGTCATCGTCAATGGCTGCTTGCTTTGGTAAGCTTTATATAGTGCCTGGGCGAATGCTTCTTGCTTTGAATTTAAGGTAACGTTTTGCTCTGTCATAAGTATTTCCTCCTCTGGATGCTCAGCCGCCGTTACCTCTTAGTGGGGAATTCTCCCGTTAATCGTTAACTACGACCAAGCATTTGTCATTTGCTTTCTTTAATCTTTCTCTAATTTTACTAATGCCTGTAATATTGCTGTCTGACATATTCATCACCACCTTTAATGAAATAAAAAAGCGCCCTCACCAACTCCCATTTTGGGAATTGAAAAGGACGCTTGTTGTGTGGTACCACCTTTCTTCACGACATCAAGAATGTCGCCTTAACCAACAGTCACTGCTTGTGGCAATTAGCCGGCACGATAATGGGTGCTACCAGTACATTCTACTAGAAATTACGTTCGACATACGACTCACGAGTGATTAGGAAAAGGATACTCGTCTACCGGTTCTCACCAACCACCGACTCTCTGCAACGGGGTAAACCATCCATTCTCGATCAACGTCTTTGTTTTGTTTGAATTGATTATCAGTAGGTTAGCACCTGATTATGAGAAATGCAACGATATTTATTAAAATTGCATGAGAATATTATAAAATTAACTGGTCAAGGATAAAACAACCAGTAAGAAGGGCAAAAATACATAATAATATTAAGGAAATTTTCATCTACTGACTACTTGTTGTTTGTAGTACATCAATTCAACTTTTACTCATATTTTTCCAAATTTTACTGAAAGATAATTGATGCTAAACATAATTCGCAAATAAACATAATTCGCAAATGTCATGAATATTGGGTATAGATAACCGTCCATAAGACTTTTAGTTTAAGTTTTCATTGGGATAATTAAATCTTCAGTAAATTAATTTATCCATGTTCCAGCTTCGTTACCAGAATTGTTACCAGGCTTCCAGGCTCCTGATGGGTCAAGGTAATAATTCTTACCATTAATACTATGCCAACTAGTTAGCATCCAAGCGTTATTCTAATCGAAATACCAATTACTGTTGATCTTTTGCTAGCCAGTTAGTGCCCATGCATTATTGTTGTCAAAGTAGAACCAGTTACCGGCACCAGACTTAAACCAGCCAGTTTGTGCGTAACCGGCGTTATTGAAGTAATACCAGTTATTGTTAATGTTTTGCCATTGGTTATAAATCCAGTTACCTTGGTTATCGGTCTGTGACCAACCTTGGGCATAACGAACCCATTGATTGCCGGCGTTAGCCTTTGGCTGTGAAACGGTTAATGAGTTGTTAGTTTGTTGCATTTTGGTTGTTGTATTTGCCTGCTGTGCTTGACCTTGTTGTGAAGCTTGCTGTTGTAAGCTCTGGCTTTGTTGATTTAAACTAGTTGCAGCTTCTTGCTGTTTGATATTTTGTTGTGACTGCTGAGTTGTTTCGACGTTAACTACGGGTGTTGTGGTTGACGTTGAATCAGCATGAATGCTATTTGCAGTTAGGCCACTCATCAATGTAACGGCGGCAATCGTAATCGTTGCCGTTAGCCAATTTTTGCCGGCTTTATATAATTTTTTGTGCTCTTTAGTCAATGCCCCCCAACCTATATTTAACCCTATAGTATTTTCACCTTTGGGGAGCACTAAGAAATATGTTTTTCAGCTAACAAACATAAATTTCAGTGGATGAATATCATTTTGTGCTTAAATGTTGTATGATAGCCTTTAGTCTATTTACTGGGGGAGTTCTGAAAAACAATGGGGATATTAAAACTATTAACCAAAAAGGAATATTTTATATGTCCAAATTGTCATGAACATTATGAATTCAGCCCTTTTCGTGCTAAACGATTTATTCGAAAATTTGGTCATTTAAGGTGCTATTATTGCAGAACTAAACTGAAAAAGTTATCAGATAAATAGTTTCTAGAAAAAATTGAATATCCAAGAAACAAGCAGCTTATGTCCAATATTTGATATAAGCTGCTTGATGAGGTTTAAAATCATAAGAAAAAGTCACGTGTATCCTGCTACCAATACACGTGACTTTCTTGCTAACATAGAAGAATCTTTAATTATGATGAAGTACGAGAGTTCCTCTGTCAGCAATTGATAATTATACAATACTATTAGACGTTTTCAAGCATTTTGATTAGGGGCGTTCTTGATCGACAAAATCTAAAATAACGTGGTTATGAGAGATTAAGATTAGCCCTATCATTAAGATGAATATGAGCGGGCAAAGCAACGATATGTTTATACTAAGCCCGCTTCTTGATTCTTACCGACCAAACCAGGATCAGATTGACCAGCAAGGTTAATCCGGTCACGGCGAAGACCATCTGATAAGAAGATAGTCCCGAAATTGTCGAACCTAGCAAAGACCCTAGAACGGCTCCACCGGCTTGGAAAGACTGATTCAGGCTGAAAATTCGTCCGAAAGCTTCGGTTGGTACATCGAGCGTTAACACCGTTTGGGCGGCTGGCATCAAGGCGGCATTGGCTAGGCCCAACAAGAACCGCCAGAAAGCCAGTGACCAGGGTGAATGGGTAAAGGTCATTGGGACAAAGAGGACAACAGCCACTGTCAGTCCGATCCGGAGAATTCGTTCCGGACCAATCTGGTCCATCTTGTGACCAACCTTGGAAGCAGCAATTAGGGTTCCCAGGCCTGGTGCAGCGGCAACTACCCCGGCAACAAAAGCGACATTACCATGGTTATGCATCAATGACCGAACGTAGAGACTGATGATCGGACTGATTGACATCGTGGAGGCGGTGACGATCATGGTAGTCAAGAACATTACGAAAATTAATCTTGGATTGGTTAATTCGTGAATGATTTTCCCGAGAGGCTTCATAGCAGCTTTTTGAATTGGCTTAAAGTGCTCGACTGTCAGTAACCAGGTTGAGAGGAAGACAATGAACATTAAACCACCAGTGATGAAGAAAGGAATCCGGTAACCAAATGCCCCGGATAAGGCACCCCCGAGCAGCGGCCCAACCAGGTTGCCGGCCACTCCAGCCGTGGACATGGCAGCCATGACCCAGCCGGAACGACTATGTGGTGTTTCACCAGCAATCATCGCAATGGCGTTATTGATGTAACCAGAAAAGACTCCTTGAAGGAAGCGCATCCCGATGATCATCCACACGTCTTGGGAGAAACCGGTGATGAAGATCGTGCAGGCCATTACTCCCGAGGCTCGCATGCACATCAGTTTTCGTCCCTTTCGATCGGCGAGACTGCCCCAGAACGGGGAAACGATTGCCTGACTGATGAAGGTGACGGCAAAAGCCAATCCAGAATAGAAGTTTAGTTGAAAGTGGCTATAGTGGCCGAGCTCATTGATGAAAAGCGAGATAAAAGGCATTGTCATTGAATAGCCCATCCCGGTGATAAAGGCACCTAGCCAGAGAGTATAAAAAGTGCGGTGCCAGCCGTGCGGAAATTTGTCGGCAGCAACTGCTGAATCCATTAAGAAAAGCCTCCTTATAATAGGAATAACGTTACTAACTATATCGTTATTGGTAAGAAAAGTTAACGGTTTTGCTTGCTAAGCGCTAAGTAATGGAAGAAAGTGACCAACATTAATAAAACGAGCAATACGGTTACCCACATGGCGATCTGGATCCCGTTAGTTAACGATGCCGGAATTCCAGAAATGACCACTACCATCGTGACCGAAACAGCACCGAAAACCTGGCGAAGGGTGTTGTTCAGGGCAGTTCCGTGACTGTTCTCTGCCGGGGATAACTGGCGAAAGGCTTCGGACAAAGCTGGACTGAAGACGAAGGCGTTGCCAATCATCCGGATAGCATAGGCAATCGTCAAAACCGGCAGGGATGAACCTTTTGAAATGGTGACTAGAGGAATAGAAGCTACTAACATCATGATGCCACCGGCGATGATCAGCCATTTTGGTCCATACTGGTCATAGAGTCGGCCGACGACTGAAGCAGTAACGGCATTACAGAGCGCTCCTGGTAAAAGAATTAGTCCAGAGATGAAGGAACCGGTGTGGAGAACATTTTCTGTAAAGATCGGCAGGAGCTGTTCAGTCCCTAATAAGAGCATGAACGCAAAAATACCGACCAGGGTCATCAAGCGAAAGGATGAGTACTTAAATATTTGGACCTTAAGCATTGGATTCTTTAGGTGGAGCTGCCGCTTAACAAAAATGGCGATAATTGCTAGTCCACTGACTAACATGGCTAAGCCAGCCCAGAGGTTCTCTTGGAAGACGGTTAGGCATCCCAGGGTGAGGGCTGAACCAATTAAAGAAATGATGACGGAGAGATAGTCGATCTTGATATTGCGTGGCTTTGAAAAGTTGGCTAACTTAAAGTACCCAATGATGAAGATAACTACCATTAATGGAAGAACCAGGATAAAAAGCCACCGCCAAGGAAGGACCTGGAGAATGAAACCGGCAAGGGTTGGACCTAGCGCTGGGCCGGCCGAAATGACCAGGCTGGAAAGCCCTAGGATCGATCCCCGTTTCTCAATTGGGTAGATCGAAATCATCGTGGTCATCTGAAACGACATCAACATTCCTCCCGCGCAGGCCTGGATCAGTCGGGCAAGCAGCAGGGTCGCAAAGTTAGTCGCAAAACAGCCGAGCAGGGTTCCAACGATGAAAGTACCAATTGTGCCAAGAAAGACATGGCGGTTAGTGAACTTGTCGTACATATTAGACGACAAAGGCGTGACGATCCCGATAATTAGAGTATAGCCGGTGGTTAGCCACTGCGTAGTATTCAATGAAACGTGTAGGTCGTTAGAGATAACTGGCAGGGCGGTGACCATCATCGTCTGGCTGGCTAGGCTGACAAAAGCCGCCACCAGCAGGATGATGGTAATGATTCGTCGGGTGTGTAGTGAAATATTGACTGAATTTGTTGTCGTCATGGTAAGGTCCTTTCGCATTAATGAAACTGTTGTCTAGTCTAGCACTGGGCAAACGCTTACCGTCAAGGACGATTTAGGTGGCAAGGGCGATAAAATTTGCTATGATAAAGAAGTGATAAGAAGGGGGAATGACGTTGAAAAAGAAAATTGCGGTTTTTTCAGATGTTCATGGTAATTTAAGCGCCATGCGGGCAATGTATCAGGATAGTTTGGACCAGGGGGTAGATGAGTATTGGTTCATTGGTGATCTCTTAATGCCGGGTCCGAGTGTCAATGGCATTTGGTATCTGTTGCAGAAGATGGCCCCGACAATCAAAGTCCGGGGAAACTGGGATGACTTGGTAGTGGTCGGTGCCCAGGGTAAGATGGATACGGCCAAGCCTTCGCACACCTACTTTGGCCGCCTTGCCCAGTATGTTGCTGACCATGCCGAACCAGGACTGATTGATGAATTGGCCAGTTGGCCGCTACGGGTAACCCGTCAGGTCGGTGGACTAAACTTTGGCATCTCCCATAACTTACCAAATCTCAATATGGGGCATGCCCTGTTTCCAACCAATGATTCGGCCAACTTTGACCAGCTTTTCCAGGTGAAAAACGGTCAGGCACCCATTGACGTGGCCATTTATGCTCACGTTCACCATGATCTTCTACGTTATTCAACCGATGAACGCTTAGTCCTCAATCCAGGTGCGGTCGGTGAGCCTTTCAATCATTGGCCAGGCCTGCACAAAGACTTACGTGCTCATTATCTGATTTTGGAAATTGATGACCTAGGCTTAGCTTCAACTGATTTTCGCCATGTTGCCTATGATCGGGGCCAAGAAAAGCAAGCGGCCACGAGTGAATTGCCATATTGGAAGCTTTACCAGAAGATGATGGCTACCGGAAATGCTTATACCCATGATGATGACCTATTAGCTGCCCAGGACCACCAATATGGCTATAGCAAGCAATACCAGTCCTTTAAAGAGAGGCTAAATCACTAAGCCTTTTACTTGTTAAAAGTTAGGAAAACTGCAATAATGTAAATGAATTGATGAGTGCAAATGTTGATTATGTTGTTGTAGTTGACGATCAAATTATAGACAAAAGGAGAAATAGTTATACATGGCAAAAAAGTCTAAGATTGCTAAGTTACATCATCAAGAAGCACTGGTAAAAAAATATGCTGCTAAACGGAGAGCATTAAAGGTCAAGGGTGATTACATTGCCCTGTCTAAGCTGCCCCGCAATTCTAGTCCGGTACGCCTGCATAACCGTGACCGTTATGATGGACGACCGCATGCTTATATGCGCAAGTTTGGAATGTCACGGATTAATTTTCGGAATCTGGCACACAAAGGTGAGATTCCTGGCGTTCGCAAGGCTAGCTGGTAAAATAAATAATTTTATAAAGATTTCGGCAATTTGTCGGAATCTTTTTTATTTTTATAACTAATAACTGCTATACTAAACGTGTAGTAGTAAAAACGGAAATTAGGTGAAAATAAATGAGCGCTAAAACAGATTTTGCAAAGTTAGGGAAGCTGGTCACCGAGAGTAAGACGGTTCACCAGTCTTATCGATACCAAAACGCCAGTAAACATAGCCGGAATATCTATGACCAGGCAATTGCAATGGGCCAAAGCGTCTTAAATGACCAGTCTGATCCTAAGATGTATCCAGAAATCATGGCAGGCTTGGCAATCCAAACGATTAATAATGCTAAGCGGACTTTGGATGGCAAGGTTGATCACCGGCCTACAATAACTGCCCAGCTTGACCGATTAGGACAGTTCATTCATAGTCAGGAGTTTGCTGGCTTACCCTTTGATGACCAGCAAGACTGGCGCCAGCTAATGCACCAGGCTAATCAGCTTAAGGCCCATGCCGATGAGCATGAGGAAGAGTTAACAAAACTAGCTCAGCAGATTGCCCATAAGTTTAGTGAGCAGTCGACTCAAC
>NZ_JBFLGB010000001.1:0-89128 GCF_041859915.1 Limosilactobacillus sp. | reverse complement strand
ACTTTTTGCAAGTTTGGCTTCCAGCTACGACGACTTGAGTTAAGGGCATGGGAACGCTTGTTACCAAAACGTGTCCGCTTACCGTTGATATAATCTTTAGCCATTGGTGGTACCCTCCTCTTCTCATCTTTATTTCGTTTACGCAATAAATTGCGATGTAACTCACTTAATTAATTTACCATAGTGGCTCGCCCAGTGCAAGGTTTTTCTTTCAAGTATTTTTCCTTGACACCACAAATCAGGGCTGAAAAAGGTCACGCGACCAGATCACTGCTATTATTCCTTCATCAAAGGCAAAGTGATTTACTATACTGGTAAATCGATTACTCGACCAGGAAAAAGGAATTTTATCAGTCCAATTAACCAATGGGTATTTCTCATCAGGGAGAGTTAATCCCCGAACAGGAGTCAGATTGACAAAGGCCAAATAGTCCATTTGGGGTTGGTCATAAATACTATAAGTTCCGGGCAAAAAATATTGAACAATATTCTGGGTATCAACCAAACGAATCTTTGGCAAGTAAGTCAAAAAGGCTTTTTGCAACGGCAAATAGAGATTAGCCAATAGCTGGTCGAGCCGACCACCCGTGGCTCCCCAGATATCGATTTGATCGGGCGCATAGGCATCAATTGCGGCCTTCACACCTAACTGGGTATCAGTAAAGTCCTTTGCGGGTGGGAAAGTCTTAATTTCAGCAAGTTGACTTTGCAGGCGAGCCATCTCCGCCGTAGTGGTGGAATCAAAATCACCAATAGCTGCTACCGGCCGAATTCCCCAATTCAGCAGTAAAGTAGCACCATGGTCAACACCAATCCACGTCTCATTTTGTCGTTGTAATACTTGCTCTTTGGGAACCAAGGCTTGCGGTCCACCAACCATTATATTTACGCGCATTTTTTCACCCCATCAGCATGAAAAAAAGCAGGCTAACAAGAAGAGTTTCTTCCTTCTAACCTGCTTTTAATTTTTTACTTTGTAGCATTCTTTAATGCTTTTACCTGGGCAGCAGGATCAGCCGCATCAAAGACAAAGGAACCGGCCACAGCGACGGTTGCACCAGCCTTGTAGCAATCAATAACGGTCTTGTCATTGACCCCGCCATCGACTTCGATATCAAAGTCATAACCCTTCTTTTGTTTGATAGCATTAAGTTGGGCAATCTTATCAACCGTTTCTGGTAAGAACTTCTGACCACCAAAGCCAGGGTTAACCGTCATCACCAGCACTTGGTCAACCATGTGCAAGACAGGTTCAATCATTGCAACCGGTGTACCAGGGTTAATAACTACTTCCGCTTTTGCTCCACCATTCTTAATGATCTGTAAAGCACGGTGAATATGCTGGGTTGCTTCCACCTGTACACCAATGACATCGGCACCAGCATCAATAAACAGTGGTAAGAGGTGTTCCGGATGTTCCACCATCAAGTGAACATCCAAAGTCATCTTGGTAATTGGCCGGATAGCCTTAACAAAACCCGGTCCATAAGAAATATTTGGCACAAAGGTTCCGTCCATTACATCAATGTGCAGGTATTCTGCACCGGCCTGATCAACCTTTTCGATATCCTTTTGCAAATTAACGTAATCCGCACTCAAAATTGAAGGTGCAACCTTAATCATTCTTGATTCCCTCATTTCTTATAATTTGGCTTTTGGTTGGCGATTAGTTCATGAAACTGTAAATAATCGTCATACCGACTATTCATGATTATACCATTCTCCAAGGCAGCTTTCACTGCACAATGGGGCTCCTTAATATGTAAACAGCCACGAAACTTACATTGAGGAGCCAAACGCACCATTTCTGGAAATAATTTAGGAAGTTCTTCAACCGTCATATCAAAGTTTTCATAGGATGAAAAGCCTGGCGTATCAGCGATCAAAGCATCATTAACACTCAATAAACTTACTTTACGAGTAGTATGTCGTCCCCGCTTGAGAGCTCGTGAAATTTCACCCGTTGCCAAATGCAAGTCAGGTGCCAAATGATTTAACAAAGTAGATTTCCCAGCTCCAGTTTGACCCATCATCGTTACGATTTGTCCCTGTAATTGACCTTGTAATGCCGTTAACTGGTCATCTTCAAACGGTTGCGGGGCGCAAAAAACTGGGTAACCGATTTCACGATAGCCCGCCGCGATGGCCGCAATCTGGCGGTACTCCTCCTTTGTCAGTAAATCGGTCTTGGAAAAGAAGATTAACGGCTGAATTTTTTGCCGTTCTAAAGCGATCAACTGGCGATCTAAAAGATTAGCTGAGAAAACCGGCTGTGTGGCCGCCGTTACTACCACGGCAGCATCGACATTTGCCACTGGTGGACGAACTAAGGAATTTCGTCGCGGTAACACTTTTAGAAGGTAGCCATCTTCAAACTCCACCCGGTCACCGACGATAGGCTTAATTCCCTTTTTACGAAAATTTCCTCGTCCACGAGTTCGGTAAATTTTGCCAGCGGCAATCACATCGTAAAAGCCGCTCAATGATTGTTGAATGATTCCTTTTTTCACGAATACACCTCACTATTGACTATTATCCGGTAATATTGGTGGCACTCATAATTGTCTGGCCGTTCCGGACAACCCGGTAAGCACCCATTTGATTATCCTTTAATGTAAATGGCACATTAATCGTCGTTTCCTGGTTAATTGTAATATCTTGGTATTCCATTGTTAGGTTATGGTGAGCATCCCGAATATAAACCTGTACCCGATTCTCACGCTGACCACCATTGCCATCGAATGGAATATTGATTTGAATATTAGTAGTCTTTGTCTGGTTGCCAGAATTAGCGATCGTGACCGTTAACGTATCACCATGGTTAAGTGTCATCCCCGCCTTCGGAGTTTGACTGATCACATGGTTAGTTGCCACCGTCTTAGATTTCTTCTGTTGGGTCGTTAGCTGAAGATTATGCTTATTGGCAAATTGTTGGACTACACTGATATCCTGGTTAGTAAAATCAGGAATTTTAATGTTCTTTTTACCTGCACTAACTTCAAAATCAATGATATTATTATGCGGTTTTACTGTTGTTCCCTGTCGATAATTCTGCTTAATAATGGTACCAGCTGCCACCGTATCTGAATAAGTCATATGCCGATTAACGGTGAAGCCCTTTTGCCGAAGGGCAGTTGCCGTCGTTGCATAATCAGCACCAACGTAATGTTTTAATTTCAAGTGGTCTACACCAGTACTAACCTTTAAGTTAACAGCCGAATTAACGCGGGCTGAAGCATCATTGCCCGGCTGAGCACTAATAATATGTCCCTTCGCAACATTTTGATCACTCACCCGAGTAATGTTACCAACCCGTAAGTGATGCTTTTTGAGCTGACGAGTAGCCTGCACAGGAGTTGCTCCTTCAACATTGGGAACCGTCACCGGACGCAATAGTAGCCACCAAGAACACCCAATCAGCAGGGCCAGACAGAATAGACCGGCTACCGTTACTAACCGCCGTCGATAACGCCGCCAAAAACTTGGTTGCTGCTTAGTGGTCTTCCCTTGTGGCGGTAAAGATTGTTGATTCTGATGATGGGGCATCTTATTCATCGGCAGGACCTTAGTCTCACCATTATCATCATGCTTAATCACTAAACGTGGTTCCTTTGCCCGGGCAGGATCAAGACTGGTCTTCAAGTCCTTAGCCATTGCTAAAGCACTGTCATAACGGTCAATCGGGTCCTTAGCAGTGGCTCGAATTACTACATTTTCCAATGGTTGCGGGATCTGCCCATTAAACTGTCGGACAGACGGAATCTCCTCACGAAAATGTTTGATAGCAATTGAAACGGCATTTTCGCCCTCAAAGGGAACCTTTCCTGTTAACAGTTCATAGAGAATGATTCCTAACGAATAAATATCCGATTTTTTGGTTGCAATGCTACCACGGGCCTGTTCTGGCGAAAGATAATGAACTGAACCCACCAATGTATTAGTCTGTGTTAGTGAATTTTGGGATACTGCCACGGCAATCCCAAAATCAGTGATTTTTACATTTTTATTTTCATCAATTAGGATATTTTGTGGTTTTAAGTCACGATGGATAATACCGTGAGCATGGGCCGCCTCAACAGCGGACAGCACCTGTTCCATAATATCTACTACCTGAGGCAGTGGAATTGGAAAATGCTGATGAATATATTCCTTCAGATCGGTTCCCTGAACGTACTGCATGACCATATACTGCAAACCATGATCTTCTCCCACATCAAAGATACCAACAATATGGGGATCATTAAGCTGGGTAGCCGCCATTGCCTCACGCCGGAACCGACGCTTCGTATTGGGGTCATCCCGTAGATCAAGGCGCAATACCTTCACTGAAACTTCACGGTCAAGTACCGTATCGTAAGCTAAATAAACGTTTGCCATTCCCCCTTCACCAAGGGAACGGATAATCCTATATCGATGACCAATCATATCTCCGGGATTCATAAATCAACCCTCCTGGTCATCATTTTTACCAATTAAAACAGTTATATTATCTGGTCCACCGGCATCGTTTGCCATGTCAATTAACTGGGCACACTTAGCCTTTAATGAAATTTGTTGGTTTAAGACCGCTACCATCGTTCGCTTTTCAACTGTTTTGAATAACCCGTCAGAACACAATAATAATTGGTCGCCAGGGTGAAAGTCAAAACGATTTACTTCAATTTGCGCATCCGGTGAAATGCCAATTGCCCGGGTAATAATGTTACTTTGGGGTAATTTTAGGGCCTCTTCTTCGGTAATATCACCATTTCTTACCAATTCATTTACTAGAGAATGGTCAATCGTCACCTGAGTAAGCAGCTTATCATGCAACAGATAACCTCGACTATCACCAATGTTAGCAACTACCAAGGTCTGTTGAAAAGCAATCGCTGCTACCATGGTGGTCCCCATTCCCTGATAAATCATCTTTTCTTTTGATTTTTTCAGTATCTGATCATTAATAATTTGGACTTCCCGAGCAAACCAGCGGATCGCATCCAATGGGTTTTCGGGACTATCCACTTTAAAGCGATGACCAAGCCGCTTAACCGTCATTTCGGCAGCCACATCTCCACTAAGGTTACCCCCAATTCCATCGGCAATGATCATTAATTGATGACCATTTTTGTCGGTATAACGGGCAACCCGGTCCTGATTTTGTGACCGCCGCCGGCCAATATCTGTTTGAAAGGCGATTTCCATAGTTTCTGTGATTCCCTTCTACTTATTTTCGCCGGAGACTACTAATGAAGAAACCATCGGACGCAAAATCTGATGGCAAAATTGTAAGGGTCGCTGACGCTCGATCATTTTTAAGATGACGTGTTGTCCGAGTCCGAACCAATTCAAATTCTGGATGAGCAGCCAAGAAGGCTTGAACCGTCCCATCATTTTCCTGGTTCAAGATTGTACACGTACTATAAGTAATTATACCGCCTTTTTTGACCTTTGGAGCGACTGCCATCAAAATTGCTAATTGGATTTGGTGAAGGTGCACACTGTCCTGTGGCTGTTTAGTATAACGAATCTCTGGTTTACGACGCAAAAGACCAATCCCACTACAAGGGGCATCAACCAAGATCTTATCAAAGGTGGCATCTGCAAATTTTTCATTTACCTTACGGGCGTCTAAGGTATACGTCTTAATCCTGTCAGCCACGTGCAGTCGCCGGGCATTTTTTTCGATCAAGCGGGTCTTATGCTGGTGAATATCTAAAGCATCAACGTAACCGGTCGTCAATTGAGCCGCTATTTGGGTTGTTTTCCCACCCGGAGCGGCACAGGCGTCGAGGACCCGATCATTAGGCTGAATTCCCATACTATCCACTGCCAGCATGGCACTCTCATCTTGAATTGTAACGGCACCCTCCTTAAAAAGAGTCGTGTCTACCACTTCACCCTTGGTAATTACAAGGGCATCCGGGACAACCTTGCTCTTACGGTAACCAATTCCTTGCCGGTCCAATCTCCGTTCTACGGTAATTAAATCCGTAACTGCTGTATTAACCCGTATTGCGACATGGGCTGGTTGATTAATGGACTCCAAAATTTGCCGGGTCTGCTGAGTCCCATATTGATTAATCAATTTAGTAACTAACCACTGGGGAACACTCGCTTGAATAGACAGACGCTTAACCGGTTGTTTAATTTTAGCCGGATCGGCTAAGCCCTGCCTTAAGATGGCATGCAAAACACCGGTCACAAATTTTCGAATTCCCGGATTGCCCCATTGCTTAGCTAATTCAATGCTCTCGTTGGTGACTGCCCAATTAGGAACACGATCTAGGTAGTGGTATTGGTAAATAGACATTAAAAGCAAGGTTGCTACCCAAGGATCAAGGTGACGGTGAACAAAGGGACGTAACCAGTATTCGAGGGTTAATTGATGTTGAAGAACCCCATAGACAATATTAGTTGCCAGGCGACGATCATTATCCTTGAGCTGACTCTTTGAGAAGAGTTGGTTAAGCTGCAAGTTGGAATAGGCACCATTTTGCCGTACTCGATCAAGAGCGGTTAAGGCAACACTACGGGCGGTATTTAATCGACGCTGTTTAGTTTTCACTGATTGCCTGAGCCCCTTTCTTTAACCCTTGATGACCATTTAGGTAGGCAGTAATGTCCATTGCTTGCTTACCGGCGGGCTTTAACTTGTTAATCTGGTAAGTGGTCCCCTGACCTGCCGCAATCACTAATTGGTGCTTGGTAACCTTTACCACCTGGCCCGCTGACAGTTCCGTTGTCTCACTCAAAGGAGTAACGTCATAAATTTTGGTCCGTAAACCGTCGATCACCATGTTTCCTAACGGACTAGGCCGTAATCCCCGTACTTTATCGTCAATTTGCTGAGCGGTTAGTCGATAATCGATTCGTTCCTGGGCACTAGAAATATTGGGTGAAAAAACCACTTTTTTCGGATCCTGGGCAACTGGATGGACATCACCGGCAATTAACTTAGGTAGCGTATCCAACAAGAGATCCCGACCAAGAATACTCAGTTTTTTAAACATCGTCCCCGCATCATCATCTTTTTCAATTGGGATGGCACGCTGGGCAAGAACATCACCGGCGTCCATCTTCTTGACCATATACATGATCGAAATACCAGTTTCCCGGTCGCCATTAATAATGGCATATTGAATTGGAGCTCCACCACGATATTTAGGCAAGAGCGACCCATGAACATTAATAGCAGCAATTCGAGCCGCTTGCAGTAGCTTTGTCGGCAGAAACTGGCCATAGGCTGCCGTAATCATTAGGTCCGGATTCATCGCAATTATTTTTTCCATTTCCGGACTCTTATTCAATTTTGCCGGCTGCAAAACGTCAATTCCGTACTTTTGAGCTAACTGTTTAACAGGTGAACTGTGTAAAACATGCTTACGGCCAATTCGGTGATCTGGTTGGGTTAGTACGGCTTGAACATCATACTCTGGTCGGGCAATTAGGCTTTGCAGAATTGGAACGGCAAATTCAGGCGTTCCCATAAAGACGATTGAAGTTGACATTTTAAACATCCTTTCGTTCAAATAAAATATTGGGGGTCCGGATCGATACTGACCTGAACATCCTTGAAACTTTTTGACTGTGTCTCTTGCAAGATCTGCAAGAGCAATTGGTGCAAATAAGGATCTTTCTTATACTTGATTACAATTTGATAATAATAGCGTCGTTTCATGCGAGCAATTGCCCGCGGAGTCGGTCCTAAAACAATGGTGGTTGAGGCAAGGTGGTGATCCAATTTCTGACGAATATGGGCCATTGCCCGGGCAGCTTGGGCTTCTTCCGGATGGGAAGCCATCAAACGAATCGTGTAATAATACGGTGGATAACCGGCCTGGTGGCGTAAATTCATCTCCTGGCGGAAAAAACGCTCATAATCGTGCGCCTGGGCATCACGAATAGCATAGTGATCTGGATTAAAGGTTTGGATAATTACTTGTCCCTGCTTATTAGCCCGACCGGCACGCCCACTAACCTGACAAAGCAGGTCGAAGGTGTGTTCACTGGCTCGAAAATCCGGCAGGCCTAGTCCAGTATCGGCGTTAAGTACCCCAACTAAAGTGACGTTTGGAAAGTCTAACCCCTTGGCAATCATCTGGGTACCCAATAAAATATCCGCCTGTTGAGTGCCAAATTGGCGTAATAGTTTTTCATGCATCCCCTTTCGGCGGGTCGTATCAACATCCATCCGGATAATCCGGGCATTTGGTAAAAGCTGATGTAATTCGCGTTCAACCTTTTCCGTCCCCGTACCGTAATACCGAATGTGGCGACTATGACAGTTGGGACATACTTGGGGAATGGGTTCCTCATGACCACAATAATGACATTTCATCGTCCGGGTATCCATGTGAAGGGTTAGTGAAATATCACAATTAGGACACTTCAACACAGCTCCACAGTCTCGGCACATCATAAAGGATGAAAAGCCCCGTCGGTTTAACATTAAGATGCTTTGCTCATGACGCTGCAATCTGAGATCCAAGGCTTGCAAAAGTGGTAACGAAAAATTACTTTCGCCCCGACGCTTAACCTCAGCACGCATATCGACTACCTCGATTGGTGGTAATGGTTGCCGGTTAACCCGGTGAGGTAGTCTTAATAACTGATAAACACCTTTCAACGCCCGGGCACGACTTTCTAAGCTGGGGGTGGCTGAACCTAAAACCAATGGAGCATGATGATAACGCGAACGCCACTTAGCGACTTCTCGTGCATGATAACGGGGAGCATCATCCTGTTTGTAACTGGTTTCATGTTCCTCATCCAAAATAATAATTCCCAAATTCTTCAAAGGGGCAAAAACCGCGGAACGGGCGCCGACTACAACTTTGGCCTGCCCCCGTTCGATCCGTCGCCATTCATCATATTGCTCACCATTAGAGAGGCCACTATGCAAAACCGCTACTTGGGAGCCAAAGCGTCGTCGTACCCGATTTACGATCTGAGGAGTCAATGAAATCTCAGGCACCAACATTAACGCCGTTCGCCCATTTTGGAGTGCTTGGGCAATTGACTGGAGATAAACCTCAGTCTTCCCACTGCCAGTAACCCCCTGTAAAAGGAAAGTTTGAGCAGTCTGGGTATTAATTGACTGGCAGATTTGTCCCACTGCTTTTTGCTGGTCTGGGTTAAGTTTCAATGGTCGTTCAAGATGATCATCATCAACAGGTTGGGTATAAGGATTACGGTATACTTCAATTGGAACCTTCTTTAACCACCCCTTTTTAGCCCCTAAGTTAAAGGTCCCCACCTTTAGCTTAGCAACCTGTTCGGCCGTTGTCTGTTTGACATGTTTCCCGATAATGCTTTGTAAGTAAGATAGCAGCCGATTCTGAGCATGAGCGTTGGGATGCAAAGAAGTTCGGGCATCTTCAAGTTGTTCAAAATTCAATAAGGGGGTAATGCCGGTCACCGTTTTAGCATGTGCACGGTTGGTTACCTGGTAATCAATCGTTACTTTCTTGGCCCGTTTTAATTGCATTAACCGACTCATCTTGGCCGGATCATGTTGAAATTCGGCTAAGTCACACTTATCTTGGCCATGAAAAAGATCAAATATATCCTGTTCATCAAGCTCATCAATAACTCGAACGACTCGCTTAGCCTTCGATTTTAATATATTAGGCAGCATCGTATATAGACATGAAATCCAAAAAGAATAGGTCGTATCGGCCAGCCAAGCACTGAGCTTTAACAACTCAGAATTAACAACCGGTTGAACGTCCATGACTGCCGCAATTGGTTTAAGCTTCCCCTGATAATTCGAATGGGCAGTAAAGCCAACCACAAAGCCCTGGACCTGACGATGACCATTGCCAAAAGGAACCGCTACCCGCATACCAACCTTTAACTGGTGAATCAGCTGTTGCGGAACCAGGTATGTATATGGCTGGTTAGTCTGCATGGTTGGTACGTCAACAACCACTTGTGCTAGTTCCGCCATTCAATCACCTCACTTCATCATTTCTGCAATTAACTTCACTAATCGTTGAGCCACCGCAGTTTTACTCATCTTAGGCCAGACAACTGGCTTCCTATTTGTCTGCAAGATTGTTACCTGGTCTTGGTCAGCACCAAAGGCACTATCTTGACCAGCGACATTATTAGCCACGATTAAATCCACGTGTTTATGGGTTAATTTCTGTTGGGCATTCGCTAGCAAGTGCTGGGTTTCAGCCGCAAAGCCAACCACTATCTGATCAGTCCGCTTAGTTTGGGCAACAGCTTTTAAAATGTCGACCGTTTCCGTCAATTGCAAGGTCCATCGAGGTTGACCAGCCCGCTTTTTGATTTTCTGTTTGGCAACTTTTACAGGACGGTAGTCAGCGACCGCGGCCGCCATTATCAAGGCATCAGCATTTGAAAAGCTTTTTTGAACGGCCTTTAACATTTCAGTCGTTGTCAGCGCACGTACCACCATAATATTGGCTGAGTTGGGAAGATCAACACTTACTTGACCGGCGATTAAAGTAACCCGTGCTCCCATAGCCGCAGCTGCATACGCAATCGCTATCCCCATCTTACCAGACGAGCGATTGCCAATGTAACGAACCGGATCGAGTGGTTCACGAGTCCCACCGGCTGTTACAACTAATTGCTTACCAGCAAGCAACTGATCCTGAGCTAAATATTGCTGGACTTTATTCACAATTACTTCTGGCGCCGGTAACCGTCCCTTACCAGAATAGCCCTCGGCTAAACGACCAGTTGCCGGATCGATTACCGTCACACCATCCGCTTTTAATTGTTCTACATTCCGCCGAGTCGCCGGAGCTCCCCACATATGGCTATTCATCGCCGGAACGACAATTTTAGGTGCACTGGTAGCCAGGAGAGTCGTTGAAGCGGCATCGTCGGCAATACCATTGGCCATCTTTGCAATGATATCAGCTGAGGCTGGGACAACTACAGCTAGTTCCGTCCAGTCCGCCCATTCAATGTGAGGAATTGGTTGGTCAGAAACCGCCCATAAATCAGTCAAAACCGGGTGCTTGGTTAGCGCCGCCAAAGTTGCCGGACCAACCAATTTAGTAGCCGCAGAGGTCATCACCACTCGGACCTGATGACCTCTCTTTTGCAGTCCCCGGACGACTTCAATCCCCTTGTAAGCCGCAATACTGCCTGAAATATAGATCGTTATTTTTGCCATTACATCACCCCACCTAATTTCAGCTTCACTAATTATATCATTAACTTGCAAAGAAAAAGAGGATTGAACTCGGCTTTACAACCAAGGACAATCCTCCTCTACATTTTATCGACCAATTATTAATCTTGCAGGTCTTCGGTATGGTTAGGGTCAATTGTAACCTTACCAGCTAAAATTTCCTCTAAGGCCTTACCAACGGACTTACTGGAGCGATAGTGATCAAGCAGTGGTGCTGAACCCGTATCCAGTTCATGAGCACGTTTACTTGCTAACATCACTAATGAGTAACGAGAGTCAATCCGCTTCAACAATTCGTCAACTGATGGATAAAGAATCATTTGTGTGAATCTCCTAACATTTCAAGATACCGCGGCATTACTCGAGGAACCCGCAGTCGTTCTGTCCGAATAATGTCCTTAATTTTTTCAACTGCCCGCGGAACTTCATCATTTACAACTGCATAGTCGTAGTTTTGCATCATTTGAATTTCACCAACGGCCTTGTGGATCCGCTTATTAATGACATCCATGCTGTCAGTCCCCCGGTTGATCAATCGGTGCTTTAATTCATCCAAATCCGGTGGCGTCAAGAAAATGAAAACTCCATCCGGAACCTTTGAACGAACCTGCATTGCACCGTTAACCTCAATTTCTAGGAAAACATCCTTTCCAGAATTCAACGTTTCATTAACATATTTTAATGGGGTACCATAATAATTGTCAACATACTTCGCGTATTCCAGCATCCCACCAGTTTGAATTTCATGCTCAAACTGCTTCTTAGTTACAAAGTAATAATCAACCCCATTGACTTCACCAGGTCGGGGCTGACGAGTCGTCATTGAAACTGAATACTGAAAATCATTATCTTTGGAATCAAAAATTGCCTTCCGAACGGTCCCTTTACCAACACCAGACGGACCGGAAAGGACAATCAACATACCACGATTTGCCATCTATATTGCTCCCTCATCAAAAATTAACGTATTAGTTAATATAATGCACTAAAAGGCTTGATAAATCAACCTTCTGTAGCAGAATCCACTAATTTGCATTACCTAGCCTTGCAATTCTGAACAGATGTTCGTATACTATAGACGCAAACAAATGTTCGGAGGCGTTAGCACGATGCAACAATATAATAACCGACCTACTATCTTAAAACGAGCTCCACGCCTAATCAAGGGCACGCTACGCCAATTATTTAGGGAGAATAATTCTTTAACACAAGTACAACTGTTTCACCAACAACCGGTTAAACAGCGTCGTCTGTTCCTCGACCGGGCCATTAAAGAGCACTGGTTAGTTTTCTTTCAACTTATCCCTAAAACCGCTGCGGGTTATCCGGTTAACGTCTACGGACGAGTTAAACAATTAGATAAATACCGTTTTCTAATCACTAATCAAAACACTACTTACATAGTTAATTTTAATCAAATCAATTACATTGCCAACCTTTAATGGTCTATAACGTGCTGACCAAATCTTAAAAATGACGGCTGAGAGAATCAATTTTCTCAACCGTCATTTTTCTATTATCTAATCCTTTTTAGTACCGGGATGAGCCATCTCTAATAGTTCCTGGGCATGTTCCTTAGTCAATCGGGTAATCTTTTCTCCTGATAACATCCGGGCTAATTCATTAACCCGCTGAGGAACCGTTAAAACTGTCACCCTGGTGGTGGTCCGGTTATCACGAACCGTCTTCTTAATCAAAAAGTGGTGTTGTGCAACTGCTGCTACCTGAGGAAGGTGAGTGATACATAGTACCTGTGAATGGGCCGCGATTACCTTAATCTTATCAGCAATTGCCTGAGCAACCCGACCACTGACTCCGGTATCAACCTCATCAAAAATAATGCTGGTCACGCCCTCATTTTGGGCAAAAATCGTCTTTAAGGCCAACATGACCCGGGAGAGTTCCCCACCAGAAGCAATTTTGGCTAGGGGACCCATATTTTCACCCGGATTAGTTCGGATATAGAATTCTACATCATCGATTCCCGTAGAGGTAAATTGATCTGTGGCATGATTAGCAAAGTGAACCTCAAAGTCAGCCTTGGCCATATACAATTCTTGAAGCTGCTGGTGAACCCGTTTAGCTAATTCATGAGCAGCATGCTGTCGGGCCTGACTAAGTTGTTTACCAAGTTTGCGTAAAACAGCAGTGGATTTCTTAAGCCGCGCTTCAAGGTCATTACTATCATCAGCAGCTTCTTCCATCGAATTTAATTCTTGTTTAATCTTAGTATAGTAGGCCAAAACATCATTAACCGTATCTCCATACTTATGTTCCAGATCGCCAATAACCGTGAGCCGCTGGTCAATAGCATTTAAACGATCATCATCAAATTCCAGCATATCAAGCTGCCGACCAGCTTCATTTGCAACGTCCTGCAATGCATAGTAAGCATCATTAAGTGACTTACTAAGCTGATCGTAATCGTCATCAAAATCGGCAATATTATTAATAGCATCCATTACTGTGGCAATTTGGTCAAGAACCGGTGCTTCACCGTCATTAAAAGTTGTTACCGCTTGCTGCAGAGCATTATTAATCTGCTGATAATGGGCTAACCGTTCCCGTTCGCTCGTCAGTGCATCCTCTTCATCAGGCTTAAGGTTAGCATCCGCAATCTCTTTGACCTGGTAACGCAACATATCAAGCCGCTGCGCCCATTGCTGTTCGTTTGCCTGTTTTTGTTCAACGGCCGTCTTTAATTTAACATAATCACGATAATGAGCTTGATACTTAGCCAAGAGGGGCTGAACCGCCGTAGCAGCAAACTGATCCAGCATCCCCAAATGTGTTTCCGGCTGCATTAATCGTTGGTGCTCATTTTGCCCCTGGATATCCACCAAGTGGTTGCCGATCTTGCGCAGCATCGTCGTGTTAATCAATTCACCGTTAACACGAATCGTATTACGACCACTACGGTAGATTTCCCGCGAAATGATCAATGTACCATCATTATGTTCAATTCCCATTGTATCTAGCAAGTGGTCAAGGGCGGGATCAGTAGGAATTGCAAACTGTCCCTGTAAATGGAGCTTATCTTCACCACGACGAATATATTCCTGCGAACCACGACTACCAGCCAACAAGCCCACAGCATCGATAATAATGGACTTCCCGGCCCCGGTTTCACCGGTCAAAACAGTCATTTGGTCGGCAAACTCCAGAGTCAGGTGCTTAATAATCGCTAAATTATCGATTGTTAATTCCTGAAGCACAAACTCACCTTACCTTACTGATTTGCTAATTTCTTTAATTTCTGACAAAGTTCTGTTGCAGCTAAAGCCGAGACACAAATAATTAATACATTGGCATCATCCCCAATGGTCGTAAAAATGGTTGGATAGTTAAGCCGACGCAACAGCAAAGCCACCACCGGACCATTTCCTGGATGAACCGTTAGTGCGACAAAGCGGTCATCCTGTTTCAATTGCAATAAACCATCCCGCAAGACATCTACCAATTGCGTCTCATCACTTTGATGATGATAAGCTGGTAAAGCATACCGGTAACCACCATCTTCTGCTGGGACCTTCACCAGTTGCATTTCTTTAATATCACGTGAAATGGTCGCCTGGGTCACATGCAACCCCATTCTATTAAGGTGCTTTACCAGATCATCTTGACGTTCAATACTTTCACTAGTAATAATCTCTTTAATCTTTTGCTGACGCTCTGCCTTCTTCATTACTCATCCCTACTTTTTCTTCTTATTCAAATCTTGGTCAGCAGCTGCCAAGACCCGATCAACATCAATTGTTGGGGCCGTTTTACCAGGGCCATCCACCAGCTTCAGGTGAACCAGGAATTCAATGTTGCCCTGACCACCCTTGATTGGTGAATAATCTAATCCCAAAACATCAAAATGGTCTTCATTAGCGAATTGCAGAACCGTCTGTAAAACAGCCCGGTGGACCGCATGACTACGAACAATGCCATGCTTACCAACGTGATCTCTCCCTGCTTCAAATTGAGGCTTGATCAGGGCAACTACTTCACCACCCAACGGTAAGATTTGTGCTAACGGTGGCAAAATCAAACGAAGCGAAATAAAAGAAACATCAATTGAAGCAAACTCGGGTTGACCATGGGTAAAATCGGCCAGCTTACTGTAACGAAAGTTAGTCTGTTCCATTACAACAACTCGTGGGTCCTCGCGTAATTGCCAAACCAATTGATTCGTTCCCACATCAAGGGCATAGCTTAACTTAGCACCATTCTGAAGCATGACGTCAGTAAAGCCGCCTGTTGAAGAGCCGATATCCAATACCGTCTTACCTTTTACACTAATATTAAACGCTTTCAACGCCTTGGCTAATTTAAGACCTCCGCGGCTGACGTAAGGCATCTTATGCCCTTTCATATGCAAGGTGGTGGTAACTGGTATCTTTTGTCCCGGTTTGTCCAACCGTTCGTTATTCTTACCTAGAATTTCACCAGCCATTACCGATCGCTTGGCCTGTTCACGAGAATCAAACAATCCCTGCTTTACTAATAAAACATCTACTCGTTCTTTTTTCATTGCTAATTCCTTTATAGTTTAAAGTACGCTAAAAATTGGTTATAGCCGCTAGCTGATTTGCCAGTTAGCTTGGTTAAGCGTTGCTGGACCTGGCGAGCTGATGCTAAGGCCTTGTGGAGCTGTTCTTTAGCACCAGCTACCCCTAGTAAGCCAGGATAGGTATTCTTGTGTTCTCCCGCATCCTTATGAACTCGTTTACCCATTTGGGCGGTAGTACCAACAACATCCATCAAGTCATCATAAATCTGAAAGGCTAGACCAAACTGTGCACCAAAGTCGGCTAGTGCTGCCTTAACTGGCCGTGACTGATTAGTGATAATGCCACCTGCTAGTACTGCATACCGCAATAGGGCACCCGTCTTTTGACGATGAAGATACCGTAACTGTGGAAGAGTCAACTCTTGGTGTTCTCCTTCGATATCCCGGGCTTGACCGGCAACCATTCCTGCAGGTCCAGCTGCCTGGGCTAAGGCTAGGGTTAGTTCTGCCCGAATAGCCGGCGGAAGTTGGTTATCACTGACCCACTGGAAGGCCAGGGTTAAGAGGCCATCACCAGCGAGGGTAGCCATTCCAGCCCCAAATTTGATATGGTTGGTCGGTTTTCCTCTTCGCAGGTCATCATTATCCATTGCTGGCAAGTCATCATGGATTAATGAATAAGTATGAAGTAGCTCGAGAGCAGTGGCGGCATGCATCACGTCGTCATTGATAGTGCCCCCCAGCATCTCAACCGTGGCTAAGGTTAGAGCTGGTCGCAACCGCTTGCCGCCCGCCATTAATGAATAATTCATTGCCGCGTAAAGAGTCGGCTGATCAACATCTGTCTTCAAATGAGCGGCTAAATAATCATCAATTTTCTTTTTCAATTCAGGAATCGAATCAACCATGATTAATTACCCCTTTACTTCATCACTGCTACCGAAGCCCCGGTTACCGCCACCGTTGTTGCTTGGGTCATCATTACCTTTTTCATATACTTTTTCGTTACCATCATCATCAATTAAATGACCAAGCGTCTTTTCAGCGCTGGTTAACTTATTTTGTAGGGACTTAGAAAGCCTAATACCAGTCTGAAACTGTTGTAAGGCTTCCTCTAAAGGAATGTTACCCTGCTCAAGTTGATTAACAATCTGTTGAAGTTGGTTAAGTTGTTCTTCAAAACTTGGTTCCTTTGTTGCCATTATTTATTCTCCTTGATTTTCGTAATCTCTGCTGCTGCTTGACCATCGGCAAAATGAAGGTGAACCTCTTGTCCCACCGTCAATTGCTTAGCGTGACTAACAACCCGCTCTTTCCTGGTCACGTAAGTATAACCACGACTCATAATCTTCAATGGACTCAGTGAATCCAATTGATGAACTAAACTCTGAAACTGCTCTTGTTGGTGATGATAATTATTAATCACATTAATCCGCAATTGCTTGTTTAACTGCTGGACCAGTTGACGATCCTGAGCAAGCTGGTGTGCCGGTGAATGAGCCAGCAACTGTCCCGTGACACCCTGGACTTGATTTTGCAAGCGAAGGAATAATTGTTGTTGCAGTTGCGAAAGTTGCTGAGTTAATTGGTCTACTTTCTGAGTATAATTCTCGTATAGCCGTTGTGGTTGTTGGAAAATATAACTCTGTGTCTGTTTGGCCAATTCTTTTTTGGCAAATTCGATTCGATTGCGCATTGCCGTCGCCAAACGCTGCCGACAATCTTGAATGGCCAACAGGGTATCGGTTAGAACTGGTGTCGCCAATTCTGCAGCAGCCGTTGGCGTTGCCGCTCGCCGGTCAGCTACCAAATCAGCAATCGTCGTATCAGTTTCATGACCCACTGAGGAGATTACCGGAATCTTGCTGGCGGCAATGGCCCTCGCTACCACTTCTTCATTAAACGGCCACAGGTCTTCAATTGAACCACCACCACGACCAATAATAAGGGTATCAAAATCTCCCCGCTCATTTGCCCGTTTAATTTGGCGGGCAATATCAGCCGCCGCTTTGTCGCCCTGAACTACCGTCGGGTAGAGAACAACCTGAGCAATTGGGTAACGGCGGCGAACGGTGGTATTGATATCACGGATAACCGCTCCATCAAGACTGGTTACCACGGCAATTCGTTTAGGAAACTGTGGCAAGGGTTTCTTAGGAAGATCAAAGAGGCCCTCTTGCTGTAATTTCTTTTTGAGTTGCTCAAAGGCGACGTAAAGGGACCCCACACCGTCAGGCTCCATTTTATCAATGTAGATTTGGTAGCGACCACTGCGCTCATATAAGCCAACATGGCCAACCACCAAAAGCTTCATCCCTTCCTCAGGGCGAAACTTAACCTGACGAAACTTATTTTCAAACATCACCGCATCAATTACAGCATGATCATCCTTCAAACTAAAATATTGGTGACGTTGACGAAGACGAAAGTTAGACAATTCTCCCGTCAGGTAAACAGTTTGAAGGTATGGATCACGATCAAATTTTAACTTCAGGTACTTGGTCAGTTGACTGACCGTTAAATATTTACTCCTATCCATTGTGTCGCCACTCCGCGAGGTCCACCGTCTGCTGCATTAAGGTAGCAATGGTCATCTGGCCAACACCACCGGGAACCGGGGTGATTAGCTTAGCAATATCCTTCACATTATCAAAATCCACATCCCCAGTAAGCTTACCAGATGGCAACCGGTTAATACCAACATCAATTACCACGGCACCCGGTTTGACGGCCGACTTTTTAATCAAGTGTGGTGAGCCCGCTGCCACAACTAGCAAATCCGCCTGCCGGGTCAAAGCAGGTAAGTTTTTCGTATAGCGATTTGCTACGGAGACGGTCGCATCAGCATTGGTTAAGAGAGCTGCCAAGGGTTTACCAACTAAAATACTGCGACCAACAATCACAGCATTCATTCCTGCTGGATTAACTCGATAATGGTCAAGCATCGTCATAATCCCACGCGGCGTGCAAGCAATCGGATAGTGTCCCGTCTGATTACCATACAGTTTTCCTAGATTTAGGGGATGCAGACCGTCAACATCCTTATCTGGACGAATAGCATTGGTAATTGCTTGACCATCTAGGTGAGACGGCAGAGGCTCCTGAACAATAATGGCATCAATTGATTCATCATGATTGTATTGCTTAATTGTTGCCATTACCGTTGCTTGATCAACCGTTGCTGGGAAACGTTTTAAAACAGAATGAATTCCTAACTTGGTCGTTCGACGGTGCTTATTACGAGTATAAATCAGACTAGCAGGATCATCACCAACCAAGATTAAGGCAATTCCCGGTTGAATTTTCCTTTTTGCCAGACATTCAACCCGTCGTTTCGTCTGCAGGTTAAGTTTCTTAGCTAGCTGCCGACCATCAATGATATTCGTCATTGCAAGTCCTCCTCTAAATCTAAAGTTAAATACTAAAATTTATTTTACCATGTTCCTAATTACCTGACGGAACTATCCTAATAAATAAAGCGCCGATTTCACCATTCTTCAGATGAAACCAGCGCTATATATTTATTAAGCCTGTTCCTGTTCAAACTTACCAAGCGCACCATTAATGAAACGCCGTGACTTATCATTACTAAAGGTTTTAGTTAATTCCAAAGCCTCGTTAATGGCTACCGCGGCTGGAACATCATCTACATACTGGATCTCATACAAACCTAAACGAAGGATCACCAAGTCTGGTTTAGCAATTCGCTCAATCGTCCAACCAGTCGCCAGAAGAGAACTAATCTCTTGATCAAGTTCTTCCTGGTGCTTAGTGACTCCCTTTACCAAAGTTTGCAAGTATGACGGAATTTCCTTTCGATCATGGTGAGGAATTGATTGGTAAATGGTCGTCAAGTCCGTGTCAGGATTAGTCTGCAATGCAAATAAGGCTTGAAAAGCCTCTTCACGAATCTGATGTCGATTTAAGCTCATTTCTTTGCCTCCGCTTTCTTATCATTTTTCTCACCAAAAATATCATTAGGATCTACAGATTGGTTAGGCGTTTCAGCAACTATCCCCTTAACATGGACGTTAACCTCAGTCACCTTGAGACTAGTCATTAAAGCAACCTGTTGCTTGATTCGCTTTTGAATCAATTCGGCAGTTTTGGGCACAGAAGTACCATATTCAATATAAACATCCACATCAATGGTTAAATTATCATCATTATTAACGATTTTAACGCCACGCCGAAAGTCAGAACGACCGAGCAACTCGCTAACACTGTTGGCAAATGAACCATACATTTTGGAAACACCATCAACTTCACTAGCGGCAATCCCAGCAATTATTTCTAATACTCGTGGGGCAATTTGAATCGTTCCCAGTGTTTGATCATCATTATTGAGGATAATCTTTGAATCTTCTGCCATTGTTAGTCCTCCACTTCTCTTCGCAATTAGGGCTGCACCCTAATTATGATTACTTATTCTATTTTGCACTAAACTGCCCTAAAAATCAATGTTCACCGGCTAACTGGAATGAGTCGATCACGCGTGCATAATGATTATACCAATCGTGAATTACCAGATCCAGTTGATCAACGGTAAAGGTACCAAAAAATAGGTTTGAATTAGCTTTCAACAACTGTAAAAACTTTTGTCGATGCCGAAGTGGCTGAGAAAAACGAGCTACCGTGACGTGACCCGCAATCGTTTGGTAACGTTCCTGAAGTGGTAAACCAGCCGCCGGCAGAGCCTGACGCAATTGCTGACGTAATGTTGTCAAATTAGCCGAGTAGGTCCCCTTAACTAGCAATGCACCAGGGCTAGCAATCAAGCCAGCTAATTTCCAGTTAATTGGGGCTGTCCGGCAGGCAAGACGCCGAATCACCGTACAATAAAGCCGAAGTTGTTCCGCTGACCACGTTAGTCCTGTTCTTGCACCAATAAGGTCCATTACCGTAATATGCATGTCCGTCGATGGGTAAAAATACATTTCCGGCTCCAACATTTTAAAACGGAGAAGACCAAAATTGATATTTCGACTAATATGGGCTGGTAAATGAATCAAAAGTGTTAGGCCCCGACGATTATCAGGATACCTCCCCGTCAAGTAAGGATCAACCTGCTCATTTCTCCTTTGGATTGCCCGTTGTCCTCGTACGTCAATTTGGTGATAAAGTCTTGCCAACTGATCCATTTTAATCCTCCACAATCAATAAATCGGTCGGTGCCGTAGTCAATACTTGTGGCCCACCGTGAGTAACTACCACGTCATCCTCAATTCGGACACCGCCAAGTTCAGGTACGTAGATCCCAGGCTCAACAGTAATCACTTCATTATTGTAGAGCTTAACATCACTGGTTGCCGGGCCATAACTAGCCGGTAGTTCATGCACACTCAAACCAATTCCATGACCCATTCCATGGTTAAACTCATCATCATAACCGGCCGTCGCGATTAACTGTCGACCAACAGCGTCTAAGGCGTCACCATGAACACCAACTTTAACCTGGTTAATAACCTGTTGCCGAGCCGTATTAACAATCTTATAGATGTCACGCAATTCTGGATCGATTGAACCGACCCCAAATGTCCGGGTCATGTCAGCGGTATAACCATTAACAAAGTAACCAAAATCGAGTGTAACTACATCGCCATCCATGATTGGTTTGTCACTAGCCGTCGCATGAGGCTTAGCGGAATTAACTCCACTAGCAACAATCGTAGGAAAAGAAGCTCGGCTAGCTCCATGTTCTTTCATCCAAAAATCCAATTGATTGGCTACCTGGCGTTCCGTAATTCCGGGGTGAATCCGAGATAAAATATAATGATAACCTCGACTAGCTAGGTCGGTTGCCTGCTGAAGGCGAGCCAGTTCATCACTGTCCTTGATCATTCGCATCTTCTCAATTAGGTTGTTAAAGGGAACAATATCCGCTTCCATTACCTCGTCTAGTACGTCGTAGAGTCGATAGGAAATTGTGTCTTCATAGCCAAGCACGGTAACCTTTAGAGCACGACAAATTCGATTAAGTGCCCCATAATAATCACGGCTTATCGTTGCTACCACCTCGTCATTATCGAATTCTGCCAAGGCTAACTGGTAGCGATCATCTGAAACGATAATAGCATTGTTGGCTGTCACCAAGAGGTAGCCATCACCAGCCATCAAATTAAAGCCGGTCAAATAATAAATATTCTGTGGATTTGTAACTACTAAAGCGTCAATATAAAGTTTAGGCAGTCGCTTTTGTAAACGTTCAATACGCGTCATTTTGGGTTCCTCCGTCCACATTTTTATAAGTATACTCTTGAAAACTAATGCAAAATAAAAAGCACCGCTGAAATAGCAGTGCTTCTTAATACTTATTCGGCAACTGGGTATACAGATACCTTTCGGTTGTCACGGCCCATACGTTCAAACTTAACTACGCCAGCAACCTTAGCATAAAGGGTATCATCACCACCACGGCCAACATTTTCACCTGGGTGAATATGTGTACCACGTTGACGGTAAATAATTGAACCAGCGGTTACGATAGAACCATCAGCAGCCTTGGTACCAAGACGACGACCAGCTGAGTTCCGACCGTTGGCAGTGGAACCGCCCCCCTTGTGGTGAGAGAAGAATTGCAAATCCATAATCATAGTTGTTCACCTCCGAGAATGAACTATTTTAACATTTTAACTTCAATGTTATGAGGATAACTCTTCTGAATGTCTAACAAGCCATTTTGAAGAGTCTTAAGTAAAAGCTGACTATCATGGTCAGTCCCTAGACTAGTGACCTCTAGATAGCCACCATTAGCGTTATCACTCTTCACAAGCGGCTGAACATGTACAAGCTCTTTCAAACCGTTAACAGTGGAGATCGATAACGCTGAAACCGCCGCACAAACAATATCTTGACCATAGGGGCCAGAATCGGCGTGGCCGGTTAACTTAAAAGCGGTGATTTGCTGATTCGTATCGCAATGAAAGCTTGCGTGAATCATAACTTCACCTCCGCATTAAGCATTAATCTTATCAATCGTAACTTTAGTGTATGGTTGACGGTGACCCTGCTTAGTGTGAGTGTGCTTCTTTGGCTTGTACTTGAAGGTAACAACCTTCTTTTCCTTACCTTGCTTTTCAACGGTTCCTTCTACAGTAGCACCGTCCACGTATGGCGTACCGATCTTAGTATCGTCACCACTTACTAATACTACCTTGTCAAAAGTAACCTTATCACCCTTTTTGGCATCAAGCTTTTCAACGAAGATTGACTTCTTTTCTTCAACCTTGTATTGCTTGCCGCCAGTAACAATAATTGCGTACATCTTGTGCACCTCCTTAATATCTAAGACTCGCCGAATCAAGCAGCAAAAGCTTTCAACTTGATAACGTGCGGTTGTAGTTGTTGGTTCACAAATACAACGTTTGTATAATAGCAAATTTTATGATCGACGTCAACTAAAAAACAAGAAAAAACGGTAGCTATTATTAATAGCCGCCGCTAACGCTATCGGGATTAAATTTTTTCCAAGACTGACTCTTTCTCGCCATTAAAAAAGCCAACCAAAGGAACTCCCTTACCGTTAATTGTTTCAAACATCTTCTCAGCACTTCGCGTCATGTAGCGTGAAGTATAAATCATACCATCTGCTAACCAGTGACTAACTAAACCAAGAAAAGCTGAAATAACAAAGGAAATCTGCAAATTCAAAGGAACCATGAGCCGTTTCTGATTATCATTAACAACGTTACCATAATCGGTTAAATAATTGGATAAACGATTGTAGAATTGGTCATAAAAGCCAGTACTATTTTCATTATTCAAAAGAACATCAAAAATATCGGCATTACTCTCAATATACTGAAATGCCCTTTGCAGAGAAATTACCTGCACCGTCCGCTCTTTTGATAAGCCATAATTTTCACTATCCATCATTACCCGACTAAAGAAATTATCTAAAATATCTTTCATTGCGGACCTAATAAAATCTTGTTTGTCACGATAATGAAGATAGAAAGTTCCACGGGTGATGTTGGCAGTTTCGGTAATCTTTTGCACGCTAATATTTTCAATCTTTTCACGACGCATCAGATAAACAAGAGCCTTACGTAAACTATTCCTCGTTTTAATTACGCGCGGATCCGTTCTATTAACAGCCATAAATCATCATCCCTTCATTATAAGCCTAAGTTCCCCCTTCTTATTATACTTCTACCAATTCAAAGTATAGTTGGTTTGTAAGCGCTTTGTCAAATTATGCGTACATTTATTTTAGTAAAAAATTTATAGTATTCATGGCTAGCATTGACATAACCGTCAATCAGATTATATACTTAATCTTGTCTGGGACGATAGCTCAATTGGATAGAGCATCGGTCTTCTAAACCGAAGGTTGTGGGTTCGATCCCCACTCGTCTCATTACACAAAAAGGAGACTATGTTTATTTTGAACATAGTCTCCTTTTTTACTTAACTATTTAACAAATCATTAAGATTAGCCCCTAAATGTTACAAAAGTATTGCAAATTTAATATTAGTAATATTAGTATTAAATAGAAGCTATTATTTGAGGTGATTAATTATGTTACCATTCTTAATTATTGTCTTAATTTTAGTTGGTTCGGTTATCGGCAATGTGGTTGCCAATCTCCAAGAATCAGGGAAACATAGTGCCACCACCCGTAATCGAAACATATAATTTTTTCTTTTATATGAAAAATGGGGCTTAGCAGAAATTCTACTAAGTCCCGTTTCTTATTTTTTAACACTTATTCAGCAAATTGCGCATGAAGATCTTTAATTAGTTGCAGGTAACCAGTTTCCAGCTCCTTTGGTTGAATTTTAAAATCAACAATTCCCATCTTGAGTAATAAGTGCCAAGCGTGGCGAAAGTCTTCCTGACGATGACTGTAATAAGCTCCACTCAAAAAGTGTTTAATTGCCAGGTACTCTTTATTAAGATCAGCCAGTTTAGTTGATTGGTCAGCAGTGATAATCCGTTGCCAAGTAGGATCATCCATTACTACCAGCTGGGTCCACTGACGTTTAGCACTGTAAAGAAGCATCAACGCTACACATTTCAGGTAATGATCTTTCATCCCTGCTTGATTAGTTGGTGCTTTACTTAAAACTTTGGCCCAAGCAGCGTCATCAGCAAAAGCAGCTAATTGGACATCCAACCATACGATAATTGTTTGCCGTCGAGCTGTTGGCCCAATTAGCAGCTCCTTAGCATCATCAATATCATACTCCAAATCGATCACTGCATGGAGCATTTTTGTAATATCTAACACGATTAATCTTCTTTCTTTTCCGTCGTTGCATCATCCCTAGCGGCTGACTTAGTTGCCGAAGCCTCATCATCTTCTTCATCAATATCAGCCGTCACAGCTGAATTTTGATCTTCAGTAACCATTGTTTCCGCAGATTGAACTGCTAACGCTGCCCGATCATTAAGGTACCACTGACGAATCAAGTTGTAGTGCAATAATAGGTCAAAGAAGGAAACCTGTTCACCAGGATCTTTCACCTGAAAAGCCCATTCCTGGTGATAGTCATCCGGATCAAAGGATAAATCTAATTTAATTCCTCGGTCTAAGAGTAATTCCGCACCGCTGTTTTGAGGCAGGTTCATTAACATATAATCGGTCTCGGCAGTCCGAACAAAAAGACGGTCAATTACGGTTAACTGCAAGTCCGGCTCACGTAGTTTGAAGCGTTCACTATTAGCCGTATTAAGAATTCCTAAATTAATGGTAAAGTTAAGATCGTTAGCTAATTCATCGGCAAACTCAATTAGTGGTTTAATCGCATCGCGCAGTTCTAAGTCGGAATGCTTTTTCAAAGCGTAAACGATAAAGTAGTTAACCAAAGCCCGATTATTAATCTGAAAAAGCCGTTTAGCAAAATTGAGGTAGAAAAGTGGTTGCGCCTGGTGCTGCTCTGTAAAGGCAGCTTCTCCATTGCCACTAACTTCAAATTTAAATTCAGCATCATCTAAAGGGTCAATTGCCGCTACAAATTGGTGCTGGCCGTTCTCATTGATTCGGACACTTTTAACTTGGTGCATCTCTAGTAGCCGGCCCATAAACAACATATAATAATCAGCTGCTTGGTAGTGCTGGGGAAAATCAATGAAAGCATTTTGCAAGTCCATCGTCGTCAGTGCCGTTGCCGCCGCCAATAGGTCCTTAGCTTGTCCTGTCTGGGCTAATTGATCCAGGAGGTCAACATATCGCTGGCCACGTTTTAAAACGTTCTTAAATGAATCAGACAGGGCACTAATCCGCGCTGCCGGTGAATCAATCATTTTATTACTTGTCATCTTCACTCACCTGCTTTCCATCGGCACTTCGATTATCCAAACTTGCCAAATAATTAGCATAAAGGTTTCGATTAGCAAGTTCAAAATCCGCAAAACTGCCGAAGGTATCAACAACGCTCTTTTGTTCATAACTCAGAATCGTGTTTTCCTTGGAAAGTGATAAGACAACTTGTTCATTTTCTTTAATTGTTTGTGCTGCTGTCCGCGCTTCTTCCTCCTGGTCTTCCAGTTTTTGAAGCTGCTCCACTAGTTCTTCTCTAGTCTCACGATTTCGACTGGACTCAAACAAGCCAGAATGGGAATTAATATCCTTTAGCTGAGCTTGAACATCCTCCTTTTTAGCCTCACGTTCACGTTGGTGATCAATTAGGTCTTGCAAGTGGTCATTTTCACTGGAAATTTTATCAATCCGATCACTATTATACCGTTTATTGTCACGAGCTAGTTTAAACGACTGTTCTAGTTTATCGTATTCGGTTTGATCAAAGGAAAAACGGACATTTAGGACATCTAACTTACCGAACCGTCGCCGGTCCCACCAATTACCGAAATAAATTCGGTAATGACCGGTTTGGTATTTCTCATAGTAGAAGAATGGGTAAGCTTTCCCCAGATATTTTATTAAGTTAACACTCAGGTAATCACTAAGCTGATCAGCTAAATCATCTACCAGACTCATTACCCCTTCATCATTGGGTTGTTCCTCCCGGTGTTCAATCTCCTTAGCATACCTCTGATTATCTAAAAGGCGATAAACCTCACGATCTTGATGTTGATCAATTGCTTGATTCAGGGCTTGCAGGTACTTCACTTTAGTCGTAATGCGGTCCTTAATTTTTTGACTAACATCTACGGCTTGATTTGATTGTTCTTCACTTGCCATAAACATTTCTCCTTGTTTAAATACTAGTTTAATCTTAGCCAACTTTTAGGAAATTTTAAAGAAGGAATCACCTAATTGATGATTTTCTTAACATTTTAATTGACCAATCTTGTCTTTTTTATAATTTGAATTATAATATATGTAACAGATATTTTACAGCCGTATAATATCTGTTCCCATATGGAGCGTTTCGAAAAGAGGCGAAGTTAATATGGCACTGAGCAAACAAGAACGTAAGGAAATGGCTCGTAAGGCCATGGAAAAGCGTGGAAACAAGAAGCCTGATGGCTCTGGTTTCGCAAAGCTTGACGAAGAAGCCAAGAAACTGAGCGACTAAGTTTTTTGAAACAATCCAATATTAAAAGCGCAAGCAATCAAATTGTTTGCGCTTTTTTCTTTGTCACAAAAAAGAAGCCAGGTTAAATTACCTGACTTCTAGATTATTCTAATTATTTAATAGCTTCGATCATCCGATCCAGCAATGCTAAGTTAGTCTTTTGACCATAAATATCCATGATTTGGTAAATTTGTGGGGCTGAAATAGCACCGGTAAAGGCAAAGTTCAACGGGAACCAAAGGTAACGACCCTTGATATTGGTCTCTTTACCAACCTCTTTAATTGCTGCCGCATAATCGGTTCGGCCAGCAGCTAACTTAGCTCGTAAACCTTGTAAAACTGCCGTGATGTTTTCTTTGCTGAAACCATCCTTAGTCAAGATCTGACCATAATCAAACTGCTTGTTCAGAACATTATAGTAATCCCAAGCATATTGCATTACTTCCAGGAGCTTTTCAACATCACGCTGGTGAACGGTGATAGTCTTCTTCAGCAATTCCTTCAACGTCTCATCAGGGACCGCCTGTAAGCGCTTGGCTTCATCGGTTTCCCCTTCTTTAACCAGCTCCAGGGTCCGCTTTGTCAACTCATCAACGTCCATCTTCTTGATGTATTGACCGTTCATCCAGTCTAACTTCTTTTGGTCAAAGTAGGCTGGTGCCTTGGACATCCGGTCAGGATCATAAACCTTGACCAATTCTTCTGGGGAATAGATTTCCTGTTCGCCCTTTGGTGACCAACCCAAGAAGGCAATAAAGTTAAAGATGGCTTCGTGCAGGTAGCCATGACGCTTGTATTCACTGATAAACTGCAAGGTATCCTTGTCACGCTTACTTAGCTTCTTCCCAGTCTTAGGGTTAAAGATTAATGGAATGTGGCAGAAAGTTGGGTGTTCCCAGCCCAGTGCTTCATAAATAGCAATCTGCTTTGGCGTGTTAGAGATGTGGTCAGCCCCACGAAGAACATGGGTAATCTCCATCGAGTGGTCATCGACAACCACGGCAAAATTATAGGTTGGCATTCCATCAGATTTTTCAATGATGAAATCACCGCCAAGGTTATCGGAATTGAAGGAAACGTGACCCCGGGCAATGTCATCCCATTCATAGTCATGATTTTTGGGAAGATGGAACCGAATTGTTGGTTTCAGGCCCTTTGCTTCAGCTGCCTTTTGTTCTTCTTCACTCTTACCATACCAACGACCGTCATAATGTGGAGCTTCCTTGTTGGCTCGTTGCCGCTCCCGCATTTCTTGCAGCTCTTCCTCGGTCGTATAATCCTTATAGGCTAAGCCCTTGTCCAATAATTCTTGGATATACTTATGGTAGATACCCTTAGCATTGCGTTCACTCTGCCGATAAGGAGCATACTTCGGGTTGGGCTTATCAGGACCTTCATCCCAATCGATTCCTAACCAGTGTAGGTTATCCCGCTGGCTCTCTTCACCGTTTTTAACGTTTCGCTTAGTGTCTGTATCTTCAATCCGCAGCACCATCGTCCCATTAAAGTGCCGTGCAAATAAGTAGTTAAATTCTGCTGACTGTGCGTTTCCAATATGCAAGAAACCAGTTGGACTTGGTGCATACCGAACTCTGACCTTTTTATCCATTATTTCTAGATTCTCCTTTAGTAACTAATTAACAGCCAAAAGCCGCTATTACAACAAGTATAATTGTATCTGAAAGCTAGTATTTGTCAATTCTTCCATAAATAAAAAGCTGAAAACAAGTCTCAGCTTTTTACTTAAACTATCCAGTTAATTATTAGTATTTCATATATTTACTACGTTCCCAACCCGAAACATGTTGACGATAGCCATCATATTCTTGGGTTTTAGCTTCCATGAAGTTCGTGTAAATATGCTTGCCTAAGGCACCTTTAATAACTTCATCCGCTGCCAGGTCCTTCAATGCGTTGTGGAGGGTATCAGGCAGGTTGACAATTCCCTTTTCTTTTCGTTCCGCAGCGCTCATCGTATAGATATTTTCATTAATATTGTGAACCGGTGGCAGGTCGTTACGTAACCCATCTAGGCCGGCTTCTAAGACACTAGCAATCGCTAAGTATGGGTTAGCGGATGGGTCAGCAGACCGTAATTCCAGACGAGTTCCCATCCCCCGATCACTTGGAATCCGAATCAATGGTGAACGATTAGAAGTCGACCAAGCAACATAAACCGGTGCTTCGTAGCCTGGAACTAGACGCTTATAAGAGTTAACGATCGGATCACAAATTGCGGTAAAACTACGGGCATGCTTCATTAACCCACCTAAGAAGTGATAAGCAGTCTGGGAAAGCTGGTACTTATCATCTTTGTCATAGAAGGCATTCTTACCATCCTGAGTAAAGAGCGACATATTAAGGTGCATGCCAGAACCGTTAATGCCGGATAACGGTTTTGGCATGAAGGTCGCGTATAATCCATACTTCTTAGCGACCGTCTTGACCACCAACTTAAAGGTCTGAATATTATCGGCGGCTTCAAGGGCATTGGCATACTTAAAATCAACTTCATGCTGTCCAGGAGCAACTTCATGGTGAGCCGCTTCTACGTCAAAGCCCATCTTTTCTAGGGCTAAAACGATATCTCGGCGACAATCTTCACCACGGTCGGCAGGTTCCATGTCAAAGTAGTTTTCTTGATCATTGACAGTAGTAGTTGGGTGGCCATTTTCATCTAACTTGAAAAGGAAGAATTCTGGTTCTGGGCCAATATTAAAGTCCTTAAAGCCTAACTTTTGCATATCACCAAGAACCCGCTTCAAATTATTCCGCGGGTCACCAGGGAATGGCTTACCATCGGTCATATGAACGCTGCAGATTACCCGAGCAACCTTTCCATGTTCGGCTCCCCATGGAAAGACTAACCAGGTCGCCATATCTGGGTAGAGGTACATATCACTTTCCTCAATCCGTACAAAGCCATCGATAGAGGAACCATCAAACATGATCTTGTTATCCAACAGCTTATCAAGTTGACTTACTGGCAAGTCAACACACTTAATCTTACCCAGCAAGTCGGTGAACATAACACGCAAGAAACGAATATCTTCATCTTTCACCATTTGACGAACTTCATCTTTTGTATATTCTCGCTTAGCCATAAATTTCATTCCCTTTCAGTAAATACCAACTACTACACTAAGGCTACTAACAGTTGTGCTTAAAATTATTAAGTACCAATGAATAATTACTCATTGCCAACAATTGAGTTTGGCATATACCAATTGTTCGTAGTTCTTAATTAACCAAGTCGGCAACCACAAATTCAATACGTGTCTTAGGATACCAATCACCCCGACACAAGTCAATCAATAATCATATTTTTGCTTAATTATAATTAATTTTTCCAACAGGCTTTATTTAATTAACCAATTGTGGATTAATTCATTGATTTGTTCAGGATGATTTTTACCGCTCACCAGGTCAAACCAATGGACATCCATTTTATTTCTGAACCAGGTTAATTGCCGCTTGGCATAACGCCGAGAGTCGCGTTTAATTTTGGCTACCGCCGTTTTAAGATCTATTTGTCCGGCAAAGTACGGAAAGAATTCATGATAACCGATTCCTTTACCAGCAGGCAAGGCGGCTCCCCCCTGGTCATAAAGCCATTGTGCTTCATCCAATAAACCGGCAGCCATCATTTGGTCAACGCGCCGGTTAATTCGCTCATACAAAACAGATCGGTCTGTAGTTAAGCCAACCAATAGGTAATCATTCTTGCTTTTCTGGTGAGGCTGGTCAGAAAAAAGCTGACCGGTTTTCTCCACCACCTCGATGGCCCGAATGACTCGTCGTAAATTACCCTTTTCAATTGCTTTTTCAGCCGCCGGATCAATTGCCCTTAGGTGAGCACGAACATAGGACGCGCCTTTCAACTTAGCTACCTGATTCCAATGCTGACGAATCCGCGCCGATTCTTCATCAAAATGATCCCGTCCTAAGGTTAAATTAGCGGTGAGAGTCCATAGGTACATCCCCGTTCCACCAACAATCAGTGGCAGATGATGTCGTCCTGCAATTTGCTTAATTTGTTGGCTAGCCTGACGCTTAAAAGTGGCAGCCGAATAACGTTCATTAACATCACAAATATTAATCAAGTGATGGGGGACTCCTGCCATCTCCCTCGTGGTTACCTTAGCCGTACCAATATCGAGGTGACGATAAACTTGCATTGAGTCTCCCGAAATTACTTCCCCTTTAAAAGCCTTCGCTACCTCAATTGAAAGAGCTGTTTTGCCAACCGCAGTCGGACCCACAATTGCTACTACTTTTGCCATTTTCCCTACTTCCTCAATTTCTAATTTAATTCAAAATTATAACCTAAAGACTGGTAAATTTACCCTAAGTCAATCATAATAGACTTAAGCAAATAACTAAAGGAGGAATTACCGATGAAATCATTTACAAAGGGAATCTTATTCGGCGCTGCAACGACAATTGCCGCTATTGCTAGTGGAGCACTGGCATTCCATAAGAAAGTTATCAAGCCGGTTGAAGATCAAGAAGAAAAGTTCGACGAAAATCGGCGGGCAGCTATTCGAAAGGGACGTTCAGCTCACCAGCTTTAATTAAAGATTAACTCTAGAATAAACAATTAAGGGTTGCAAGAAAGTCAAAACTTTCTTGCAACCCTTGTTTTTTAATATTTAGATTTCTTAGTCTTACCATCCCAGTTTTGGTAACCGCCCTTAAGAATATACAGTTTATGATAACCGTGTTTTCCTAAGAAAGCCGCTGCCTGGGTACTAATGGCCATCCCCTGGTCATACATATACACCGGCAAATCGGGCCGCAATTCATTATACTGTTGGCGCAAATAAATGTACGGTAAGTTCCGGGAACCAAGAATGTGACCAGCCTTAAATTCCTTTTCTTGTCGTAAATCGATTACTTGAGCCTTGCGCATCCCGTTGTGGAATTCTTGAGAGTCCAATACCGTAGCATAGTGATGACGACGCCAATACTGAAGGATCCAGGTTAAGAACCAGGCAACCAACAGGATAATAATAACTGTATTGAAGATTAACAAGCCTTGACTAACACCTAATACCATAACTTATTCGCCTCAATTATTGGTTATCAGCAGCAAATTGGCGGGCCAGAGAAGCAGCACCAATTACCCCAGCATCATTGCCCAATTCGGCTAGTTTTAGTTGGGTAGAAGTTCGTACCGTTGGGAAGGCAAACTTCTCAAAATTAGCCTGAACCCGCTTAAGCAGGAAATCACCAGCGGCAGAAACCCCGCCACCGATTACCACATATTCAGGATTCAAAACATCACTGAGGTTAGCACAAGCGAGGCCTAGATAGTAGGCAACTTCGTCAACGACCTTATTAGCTAAGTAGTCATTTTCCTTAGCCAGGTCAAAGACAATCTTAGAAGTGATCTCGTCACCATTGTCAATCATAGCCTTCAAGCGACTGTCACCCTCATATTCTTCAGCCTTATCCTGGGCAATATGAACAACCCCAGTCGCGGAAGCATACTGTTCCAGGCAACCACGATTACCACAGGTACACAGGTAACCATTTGGCTTTACGATCATGTGGCCGACTTCACCACCGGCACCCAAGCCGTGAACTAACTTACCGTTGGAGATAATTCCACCACCAACACCGGTGCCCAGCGTGATAAAGGCCACGTCGTCACCTTCATTACCAGCACCTTTCCAACGTTCACCAAGGCCAGCAACGTTGGCATCGTTATCGAGGGCAAACTTCATTCCCGTTCCCTTTTCGATAGCATCCTTAACATGCTGCGTCTTCTTCCAGTTCAAGTTATAGGCACCGACAACCGTTCCTTTTTCACGATTAATCGTACCAGGTGTTCCCATACCAATTCCGATAAATTGATCCTTATCCATCTTATAAAGGTCTAGGTGATGATTAATCGATTCAATAATATCTGGAACAATGTGGGAACCTTCATCCAAAATGTTAGTCCGAATTGACCATTTTTGTTGAATCTCACCATTTTCAGTTAAAATTGCAAACTTGATGGTCGTACCACCAAGATCAACACCAAATAATTTTTTAGCCATAATAATTCCCTTCTTTTCCAAAGTTTCAATAAAGGCGTCCCGTTTTATTTCTTCTTAGTTCTTCACGATGCTCATGCCGTAACACAATCTTTGCCTTCAAATAAGTATCACGTTCAATTACACCAGCCTGATAAAGATTGTCAAGTTCAATTGCCATTAATTCAATATCGTACAGACGTTTACCAACATACACAAAGATATCAAAGGCCTTCAATAGCTGCTGAACATCATACAAGGTTCGGTATTCCCGTGGAATTCGTGTGTGTGCGTGCATTTAATCAGCTCACTTCCCAAAATAATCCAAGTACCCCCACAACTAAGACGATGGCACTCAAGATTCGTTTCATTGGGGCAACCCGTCCAAGCCGTGGAGCACCAACCAAGTAAGCAATCAAGAAGCCCCCAATAAGGCCCCCCAGATGGCCGGCCAGGTCAATTCCCGGTATTAATAGATCCGTTACAATATTCAATACCACTAGAATCAGAAATTGTCGACTCAGCAAACGTAATGCCTGATTATCGCGAAAAGATTCACCTAACATTAGGAAAGCCCCAAAGAGGCCAAAGATCGCTGTACTGGCACCAGCAGATAAACCACCATGTAAACAATAAGCACTAAGTAAATTACCGGTAACCGCACTACCAAAATACAGTACCACCATTCGCCAATGGCCAAATAATTGTTCAATATACATTCCAATAAAATACAGTGTCAAACTGTTAATTAGGAGATGTGTAAAACCAATATGAATAAAAACAGGGGTAATCAATCGCCACCACTGACCAGCCGCCAGTAATTGTGGTGAAAGCGCACCAAAGCGAATCAGTACCGCAGTATTAGTTGATCCACCAGACAAACTCATTGCTAGATAAACCAATACTTGAATAACGATTAAGGTAATAGTAACCGGTGCAACTGCCCATTTACGTGACTGCATCAATCAGCTCTCCGCTAGGTAAAGAACACGATCAACATTTTGGTCATGAGGATCTGGTACCCACTCGCCATCTTCCGCTAATTGAGTTGGCAAGGCCAGTGCAATTGTTTTGCCCGGATACTTACTCAGATAACGGTCATAATAGCCACCACCAAAACCAAGGCGGCGCCCGGTTGTTGTAAAGGCAACACCAGGAACTACCATGAGATCAATTTCAGTTGGTGAATAAACTCGACCATCATGAGGCTCCAAGATACCAAAACTTGATTCATCAAAACTAGTTTCCTCATTAATTTCCACAAATTCCATTTGTCGTTTAGGCAACGTTCGTGGAACTACAACCGTTCGTCCTTCATGACGGGCGTGAAGTAGGATGGGTGCCGTATCGATTTCAAACGACTGACTCAAAGTCAGGGCAACCGTCTTAGCGCTCATCCATTCTGGTTGGTCATAGAGCAATGATGCTAATCGTTTTTCTTCACTAAGACGTGTATTAAGATCTAATTGCTGCAAGCGAGCAATGTATGCCTGCCGCAATCCTTTTTTAGGATACGTCATTATTCTTAAGCCTCTCTTCACAGAATGATAAACGGTTACAAGAATACATTATTACAGGTCCATCTTTTTTTTGCAAGCGTTTTTTCATTCACAAAGTTAATACACGCTTAAATTTTTATTCATGGGTGATATATCCCATAAAAAAAACACCAATCATCAAATGACTGGTGTTCTTCAATATTGAAACTAAGATTACTTAGTTTCACGGTGTAATGTCACCTTACGCTCCCGTGGGCAGTATTTCTTTAATTCAAGCCGGTCGGGATTGTGACGACGGTTCTTACTAGTTAAGTAAGTCCGCTCGTGGCATGAAGTGCATTCAAGGGTAATGTTGACACGCATGAGTTGTAACCTCCAAACATTAATTAATCTTAATTGGTTATCTATCGTAACCCTAACTCGTACAACTATATCATTTATTAACTGATTTGGCTAGTGATTTGATAAAGTTTGTTAAGGAAATTTCCTTGACAGCCCTTAATCACCATTCTCATCCTTCGAAGATTGAACCGTCTTCCAATAAGCATTGAAGATCTGTTTGGCCATTGTTAGGTTAGCTTCACCATCATCGTTAGTTGAGCCTGGGATTGCCAAGGCAACTACTACTCGCGGATGATTAGATGGAGCAAAGCCAGCGAAACTCAGGGTTGTAGTCTTGTGTCCTTCAGAAACCGTTTCGGCTGTCCCAGTCTTAGCAGAAATTGATGGCTTAACATTTGAGAGTGTCTTTCCAGTGACGTATGCATTCGTCCCGTGGGTCACCTCGTACAATCCCTGCTTAACAAGGTCAAAGTAAGACTTTGGTGCCGGAATAACCTGTTGCACTTGTGGCTGAGTTGTATCTTCAACCGGTCCTAACTGGCCATTGCTCTGAGTACCCCGGATGGCTTTCACAACATATGGTCGCATCCGACGCCCACCATTGGCAATGGTTGACATGTACTGGGCTAATTGCATGACGGTATAACCATCATAGTTTCCATAGGCCATATCCAGTGCCGAACCAATATGCTTCTGATCAGCCGGTCCTTCATAACCAGCGGTCTCACCAGGTAAGTCGATTCCAGTCTTTTGACCTAGGCCAAACATGTTGAAGTAGTAGCGTTCCTTCGCAAAAATGCTGGGTTTCAAGGTCATTGGCCCATTATCCTGGTAATTCATTCCCCCCTCTTTCATGATTACCTGCATCATGTAAGAGTTAGAAGAAACTTCCAATGCTGTTGGTGCATCGACCGCCATATCAGCACTACCACCATGGTTAAACCAAGAACTCTTGGCAGAGATCCCCTGAACCTTAATTGGCTTATCAGTAAGCGTATTATTAGTAGGGGTAATAACTCCACTCATTAAACCACCCATAACGGTGGCCGGCTTCACAACGGAACCCATAGTAATTGGATGGTTGATCGCACCAATTTGATCGACGGTTTCTTTTCCCGTCTTTGGATTACGGTCAATTCCGCCCATTGCCAGAACTGCTCCTGTATACGGGTCCATTACCACGGCATAGACACCGGAAGAATAAGAGTTACCGGCTGCAGAATAGTTGTTCTTCAAGATATTCTGAACCTGATTCTGCAACTTGGAGTTAATGGTTAAGACCAGGTTATCACCCTTTTTGCCACGATACTTTACTATTTCCTTAGTAACATTTTTACCGTTGGTAGTAACCTGAGTCTGTGACTTAGAACCCGCTAAGGTTGCTTGATATTGTTTTTCGAGATAACTCTGACCAACACTATCATTTCGTGAATAACCTTCGGACAAGAGACTATTAACTTCATCGCTAGGCAACCCTGTTGTCGACATGGTTCCAACGAGGGACTGGATATCCTTACCTTGTGGGTAATTCCGTGTCCAAGCAGTACCTATCTTAACCCCTGGCATTTCGTTAAGGTGTTCCCCGACAGCTGCCAGCTCCTTAGCTGTAACCCCAGTTTCTTTAATGTAGGTGGTAGACAATGAATAAGCCCCACTCATTGCAGCATAAATGCGGGCATTATTCTTCTGCTGGTGAGTCAAATGCCAAATTGCTGGATGACTATTAAGATAATCAAGGGCCTTATTATATTTAGCATTATCGGTCATGGTGCTGGTAGTCTTAACATGTTTAAGGACTGACTTAAGCCGTCCCTGGTCGGCTAAATAGTAGTCCTCCTCGTTCCGATTCGTCAGCCGACTATCCTTATTAGTTACCGTTACATACCGCCCTAATCGATTAGCAATCTTGTAAAGGTCATCAGTAGTAACGTCTTGTCCCTTTGTATATGTAATAGCTTGGTGAGTCTGGTTACCAACCAAAACCCTACCTTGGGAATCATAAATCATTCCCCGCTGAACATTATTGGTCTGAATTGAGGTATCAGAACGCTTAACCTCGGCTTTATAGGCGTTACCATTTAATACTTGCAAATAAAATAGCCGTATTGTTAACGCAAGCAGTAGGATACCAACAATCCATAGCAATAAATTCAGCCGAAACGGGATCACCGATTGGGCACTACGGTTCTTCCTGCTCCGAGAATTCAACCTGTTCTTAATGCGATCAAAAAATTTCACGAGAATTTCTCCTTCATGATAGTGATTACTATTCTACCAAATTTTTAACTTGGTTGCAGATCACTTCCACTGCTAACGTAAAATAATACTCTTAATTTCGATAAAAATGAACTCTAACGCCTAATGATTTAATTAATTTTAATTGTTAAATCATTATTTAACCGTATTTACCGTTATATAATGGCAACAGCATAAGATTGGAAAGGAATTTTGTCGTGATAAGAGATAAAGATAAATGGAAAAACAATAAACGAGTTATCCTCACCGGCGCCTTTTTGATTCCGCTTCTCCTTATGGGAACCTATTTTGCTTACCGTCAAATGGCACCTTTTGGCACTAGCAGTCTTTTAACGGTTGATCTTGGCCAACAATATATCGATTTTTTTGCTTACTTTCGCAACCTTCTTCTTCACCATCCAGGATCACTTTTCTATTCATTTAGTAAGGGATTAGGTGGCGAAATGTTCGGTACTAATGCTTACTACCTATTTAGCCCCCTTAACCTGGTACTTTTGCCTTTTCCTGGCCGATGGCTAACTAGTGGGGTGATGGTACTAACTTTAATCCGCTACGGCTTGGCGGGGCTTAGCATGGCCTGGTTGATTCAGCGTACCCATTTACAAGCGGGCCCCCGAATTTGGGCTTTTAGCACCGCTTATGCCCTTAATGGCTGGATGATTGCTAACCAATTAAACCTCATTTGGCTTGACGCGTTGATTATCTTACCCCCAATCACCTGGGGATTACTAAAACTGATTCATCATCGTAAACCGGGAACCTATATTGCCTGGCTAGCAGTAATGCTGATCGACAACTATTATATGGCTTGGATGGTCTGCATTTTCACCATTTTATTAGTTTTTTGGCAATTACCAGTGATTACCACCTGGCGAAAGCGCTGGCAAGCCATTGCCACTTACCTAACCAGTTCCCTCCTCAGTATTGGAGTTGCAGCAATCACCCTTTTGCCAACCGCCTATGCCTTGACTACTAGCAAAGGCACCTATACCCAAACGTTTATCAACAGTAAATTAGAATATAATCCCCTTAAGATGCTTGGTAAACTGGTCCCCGGATCCTTCAATTTCAATCAGATGCCAAGTGGTCAACCTAATTTCTACATTGGAATGCTATTGATTATTGGTGCCCTACTTTACTTCTTTAATCCACGAATAAAAAAAGCCCAGCGTATCACTGCCTTAATAATCACTATTTTCTTTGTCATCTCGTTTTGTTATGAACCATTGGATTTACTATGGCATGCTGGCCAATTTCCAGTCTGGTATCCCTACCGTTTCTCCTTTCTTTTCAGCTTTTGGTGTATTCTCCTGGCTGCCAAGACTATTCAACCCAACTACCAATTAAAATGGTGGGGGACCCTCGCCATTTTAATCCTCTGTCTGCTGATCTGGTGGGCAACCGGTCACTTAAAGCTTTCCTACCTGTCTATTAGTCAGCGCCTAATCGGCTTGGGCTTTGCTGCTATTTCATTGGCGACCCTAATGATTGCGCGGCAAAACGCTCCCCAACTATACGATCTCCTGCTTATTCTAGTCGTCACTTGTGATGTGGCCACCAGTGCTTTTACTAGTCTTAACAAAATTGCCTACGTTCCACAAGCCGAATTTGGTCAGTACACTACTCAACTTAACCAAGCCAGTCATGATTTAAGGGAACGCGATCAGAGCTGTTATCGGGTCGCTAAAACCTTCATGCGAACAAAAGATGACCCGATGCAAAGTGACTTCTATTCCGGCGATCACTTTGGCTCAACCCTGGAACCAGTCCAACCTAATTTCATGGGGGCAATTGGACAGCCCGCGGGGGATGGCTTTATCAGCTATGCTAACGGCACTCAACTTACTGATGACCTGCTCGGCTTCAAGTATACCTTAACTGCTCGCCACCACGGTATCCTAAACGGCAATCAGATTATGCCATTGTCAGGGTACCGTCCCGACTGGCAACAGCAAACACGGCGCGGTCAAACCAAAATGATCACCATCAGGCAAAATCCTCAAGCGTTGCCGATTGCCTTTGGTGCTAGTTCAAAGATTTTCCAACTTGGCAAAGCTACTTTAGACCCGCTTAGCTACCAGTCACAGATTTTTCAGGCTTTGGCAGGGCGGTCGGTCGACCAACCACTTTTTACTGTTCAAAACTTTACCGCGGTTAAATACTTTAACGTTCAATCAGCCACCCAAATCACCGGAACAACTTTCAGAAAGCAAAATCTTCTTAAACCAGCATCGATTCGCCTTAAATTTGTTCCACCAACCAATGATTCTTACTACCTGACTTTGGGGCCAGCTGTTAAAGATAACGCTACAGTTAACCTCAACAAACGGGATTTTAATCAATACAATACTTATCGGGATACAGTTGTTATCAACTTAGCCCACCACCAAAAAGGAAAACCAGTCATCATCACTTTCCGACTAAAGAAGATGAGTGTTTGGATGCAAAACGTCAGTGTCTACCGGCTTAACCAACGGCCATTCAATGCTGGCTTGAAGACACTTCACCAGTCACCACTCCGTATTGACCACCAATCACCAACAACCATTAGCGGTCAAGTTCACATTCATCATGGCCAGTCAGTTTTAATGACCACTATTCCAGCAGCAAAAGGCTGGCATGTCCAAATTGATGGCCATCCTGTAACACCACGAACAGTTATTAACACCTTTATGGCCATTCCAATTACTACGGGTAGCCACCAAGTCCGCTTTCATTATCGGCCGCCATTTTTAATTCTTGGCATTTTTGTTAGCCTAGCCAGCCTCAGTATTTGGTGGCTTTGGCACCGTCGATTAACAAAATCAAGCTAACGTAAACAAAACGACGAACTTCGCATATTTAAATACGAAGTTCGTCGTTTTATATATGTGCATTTTTTAGTGCTGTGAAGCACCAGTTGAAGCGTCGGTTGCGTGTTGTGAAGGGCCCGTTGAAGCATCGGCACTATCATCACTGAGTCCGGCAACATCAGGGGTGTCACCGTCCTCGTGTTGAAAATGAAAAACAGGGCCAGCATCATTAGCATCCACCGTTGTAATCAAACGGGTAAAGAACCACTCATCAACTTCATTAACGTAATAAAGAATTCCATCTTTTTTAACTTCCATCACTGGGTCAATCGGATGGTTATTCTTAGCGAAGGCCTGAGAGAAACCATGATGAACTTCGGTCCGACCATACACCTTTCCATAAAGCTTGATGCCATCACCAGGCTTGAGGCCCATTTCATTACGGAACCACTTACTAGCCGCATCAGTAATGATTAACTTCATTTTTTAAAACCCCTTTATCCACTAAACTAATTTAATGATAGCACTTTCATAACAATTAATGTACCACCTTTTAATACTTAGGACAAAGAATTCACCCGGTCCATTAAAAAGGGTCACTGATTCAAGTGGAATCAGTGACCCTTTTTGCTTATTTTACTTAACGTCTAAAATCTTAACCTTCATCGTACCATTTGGGATATTAATACTAACCTCGTCCCCAATTTTGTGGCCAAGTAAGCCCTTCGCCATTGGTGATTCATTAGAAATTTTACCATTCAGTGGATCAGATTCAGATTCACCCACGATTGCGTAGGTTTCAGGTTCTTCATCTGGTAATTCCTTAAAGGTGACTTTCCGCCCCATCGAAACTTCATCCTTGTCAACATTCTCATTATCAATGATGACAGCATATTGAAGCATATTTTCAATTTGGGAAATCTTGCTCTCAACCATTGCTTGTTCATCTTTAGCAGATTCATATTCAGAGTTTTCAGAGAGGTCTCCATAACTCCGGGCAATCTTAATCCGCTTAATAACTTCTGGACGCCGTTTCATCTTGTAATCTTCCAGTTGTTCTTCTAGTTTCTTTTTCCCTTCAAGGGTCATTGGAAATTGTTTTTCTTCAGCCATTCAAAAATTCACTCCTCATATTTTGTCCAGTGGCTACATTACCATTCCTGCTACAAAATGTAAACTTTATTGTAAGGTATGACCACGCTTAACCAAAATATCACGTACCTTAGTAGTTAAAAGGTCAATAGCTACGTGATTTTCACCACCTTCTGGAACAATAATGTCAGCATAACGCTTAGTTGGTTCCACAAATTGGTGATACATTGGCTTAACAGTTGCTAGATATTGATTAATTACCGAATCCAAGGATCGTCCCCGTTCGGCCATATCACGTTTGATCCGTCGAATAATCCGAATATCATCATCAGTATCAACATAAACCTTAATATCCATTAAATCGCGCAACCGCTCATCATCCAAGATTAGAATGCCCTCCAAAATAATAACATCTTGGGGCTCAACATGAACGGTTTCCTTAGACCGGGTATACTGTTTATAATCATAAACCGGCATCTCAATCGCTTTATTATTACGTAGGTCAGATAATTGTTTAATCAACAAGTCGGTATCGAAGGCTAATGGGTGGTCATAATTGACCGCTTTCCGTTGGACCATCGTCATGTCCGATTGATCATTATAATAAGTATCCTGGGTAATAATTTGAATTGCTTGGCCATGCAATTGATTATAGATGGCTTTGCTGACAGTAGTTTTTCCACTCCCAGAACCACCAGTAACCCCGATGATAATTGGTCGTTTTGATATGCTCATACTTATTTCTTTATACTCCTCTAAAAAATTAGTCTTCAACAGTATATAGCACTATCGCATTTACGGCAATCCTCTATTATTTTTTAGCGGCTCGACTTTCCTGCAGAGTGGTAACTAATTCTGGAACCGAAGATGATCGCTCTAAGTGAAACCGACCCGCCTTAATTCCATTCATTTTATGTGTTTGTAAATAATAATCAAAAACAAACTTGCTCCGCACCAAGCCATGCTTCTTCATAATCGTAGCAACTCTGTGATCTGTAGCACCGCGTGGAATTATTATTGTTACCCTTTGGTGGTCATCATAATTGGCGGGACGCAATGCATAGTTAAAGTATTGGTGGATAGTTAATCCAGCAATGATCAACAAGATGACTAGAATTATAACTACTCGGTTTTGCCGTCGTAATTTTTCTTCGCTCACTTAATGATTCCTCATAAAACGCAAATAATGTGAGACTTCCTAACAGTCTCACATTATTACTCACCACTTTAACGAATCTCAGCGGCCAGCTGACTTTCTAATGCCTTGGTTACCTTCTTGAAGGCAGTATTAACCTGCTCTTCCTTCAAGGTACCATGGTCATCCTGATAAGTTAGGGTATAAGCTAAGGATTTCTTCCCCTTTGGCAGGTGCAAACCACTGTAAACATCAAAGAGATGAACGTGCTTAAGAAAGGCACCACCCTTCTTATTGATAACATCCATTACCATCTTATTAGTGACGTCATTAGCGACTAACAGCGCGATATCCCGAGTAATTGCCGGATACTTACTGATTGGGTGGTAAACATCAGCAACCTTAGGAGCAGCAATCAATGCTTCCAAGTTCAGCTCAAAGACATAAGTTTCTGGAATCTTATAAGCTTTAGCCGTCTTTGGATGAACCTGACCGAGGAAGCCAATCAGTTGGTTACCTAACAAAATGTTAGCCGTTCGGCCAGGATGTAATTCCGGTCGGGATTGATCAGCAACATAGGTAACTTTACCAGCAAGTCCAATATTATGAAGGTAACGTTCAATGATTCCCTTTACTTGATAAAAATCAACCGGACGATCCTGGTGGTGCCAATCATTAGCCAAAAGCTGACCAGTAATCGCCCCTGCTAGGTGTTCCTGTTCTTCCGGACGTTCACCGCCCTTTGGCAGGAAGACCCGTCCTTCCTCGTACAGAGCCACATTATCGACCCCATGAGCAATGTTATAAGCAATGTCCAAGAGAAGGCCACTAACAATGCTCATCCGGGTGGCAACGTGATCAGTACTCATTGGGAAGTCAAGCTTCATCGGTTCAGCAAGTGGATCAATCTGGAACTGCTTAGCCCGCTTAACCGTTGTTAGGGAATAAGAAATTGCCTGGGTCAGCCCCATACCTTCTAGGTCATGACGACTAGCACGGATAAACCGTTGTCGTGGTGTCAGACCGCCCCGATTACGGGTCATTACTGGCAAAGTAGCTGGCAACTTATCGTAGCCATAAATACGAGCAATTTCCTCATACAGGTCGGCAGCAATAAAGATGTCCCAACGCCGCGCTGGCACGGTTACTACTAATTGGTCATCACCCGAGATTTGGTAGCCAAAGTGAAGTCGTTTAAAAGTATCTACCACTTCCGCCATCGATAGGCTGGTCCCCAAGACGGCATTAACCTTCTTAAGTGAGAGTGTGATCTGCTTATTAACAGCCGGCTTTTCACTTCCGGTAACGATTCCCGTTGTAATCTCGCCACCGGCCAACCGCTTAATTAGTTCCGCCGCTTCATCTAAGGCAGTCTCCACAGTAGCGGGATTGATTCCCCGTTCAAACCGCATTGAAGATTCACTGTGAAGGTCAAGACGACGGGCCTGCTTCCGGACCATCACTGGATCAAAAATTGCGGCTTCCAGGGCAACCGTGGTGGTTGTGTCAGAAACAGCGGTTCCTTCACCACCCATGGTTCCAGCCAGGGCAACCGGTTGATCGTTCACCGTTACTACCAAGTCGTTGGCCTTCAGGGTCTGTTTATCCCCATCCAAAGTAGTAAACTTCTCGCCTTCATGCGCATGACGGACACCGAAATCATGGCCCGGCAACTTATCATAATCATAACTGTGCAGTGGTTGTCCATACTTCAGTAAGATATAGTTAGTGACGTCCACTACATTATTAATTGGTCGGATACCGGAATTCCAAAGCCGAATCTGTAGCCAAAGCGGGCTATCAGCAATCTTAACCCCCTTGATGACTCGTAACTTATAGGTTGGTGCTTCCTTTTCGTTAGCAATTTTAACCTTGACTAAGTCACTTGTCGCGGTGGTACTGTTTTCTTTTACTGGGATTTCCTTAAAGTGGGGTTCCAAGCCATAGAAAGCGGCAATATCATTCACGTTGCCGTAAATACTCAACATATCTCCACGATTAGGCGTAACATCGGTATCAATAATTGTGTCATCCATTCCCAGATACGGGAAAACAGCATCACCCGGTTTAGCGTCGTCAGGCAAGAAATAAATTCCTTCATCATAAGCCTTCGGGGCAATAGAATCGCTAAAGCCAATTTCCTGGAGTGCACAAAGCATCCCCTCAGATTCTTCACCCCGAATCTTACCACGCTTAATCTTAACATTGCCACCAATCCGGGCACCGTTCAGGGCTGTGATAACTTTCTTGCCAACCTGAACGTTTGGTGCACCACAAACTATTTGAAGCGGCTTATCCGCACCAACATCAACCTGGCAAATGTGAAGGTGGTCAGAATTGGGGTGATCTTTCATGGCAATAATTTTTCCCACCACGATTTTCTTTAAGCCATCACTTAAGGAATAAATATCGTTAATATCGACGGACGTCCGGGCAATTTTTTCAGCCAGATCCCGTGGTTGAACGTCCAAATCAAGGTATTCTTTTAACCATTGGTATGATACTTTCATTTATCTTATCCTTTCTCGTCAAATTGATTCAGGAAGCGGACATCATTCTGGTAGAAATTCCGAATGTCATTGACACCGTATTTCAGCATAGCAAACCGGTCTGGGCCTAAGCCAAAGGCAAACCCACCATATTCTTCAGGATCAACTCCGGACATCTTAAGAACATTCGGATGCACCATCCCGGCACCGAGGACTTCGATCCAACCAGTGTGTTTACAGATAGGGCAACCCTTCCCCATACAATTAAAGCAGGTAATATCAGCTTCGACTGATGGTTCCGTAAATGGGAAATAACTTGGCCGCAAACGAACATCTAGCTTGTCACCAAAGAGGTAGCGAGCAACCACTTTTAAAGTCCCTTTCAGATCAGCCATGGTGATGTGCTTACCAACAACCATCCCTTCGATTTGGTTAAATTGGTGACTGTGGGTAGCATCATCGGTATCCCGTCGGTAAACCTTACCTGGAGAGATCATCTTTAGCGGGCCCTGACTAAAGTCATGTTTTTCTAGCATCCGGGCCTGCATTGGCGAGGTTTGTGTTCGCATTAAAACGCTTGGCGTCACATAAAAGGTATCCTGCATGTCCCGTGCGGGGTGATCTTTCGGAAGGTTCAACTTTTCAAAGTTATAAACTTCCTGTTCCACTTCGTCACCAACAGCTACTTCATAGCCCATCGAAACGAAAAGATCAACCACTTGGTCGATGATTTGTTGAACTACGTGGGGCTGGCCCTGGGCAACCGGACTACCAGGCAAGGTTACATCAATCGTTTCGGCTTGCAGTTGCGCATTCAGGGCTGCCTGTTCCAAAGTTGCTCGCTTATCTTCAATTGCGGTAGTCAAGTCGTCACGAACCTTGTTAGCAAACCGGCCAACTTTAGGCCGTTCTTCAGCACTGAGGTCGCGCATCCCTCGTAGCACACTTGTAATCGGACCTTTTTTACCCAACATTTTGACCCGGACTTCATTAATATGTTTCAGGTCTTTAGAATTTTTAATTTCTTGTAATCCTTGTTGACGCAGATCAGCAAGTTTTTCTTTCAATCCCATACTTTCACTCCTTTTTATAAAACAAAAAAGCTCCATCCCTAATAGGGACGAAGCTTCGCGGTACCACCCTAGTTTATAGAAATCAATCTATACACTCAACGATCAATAACGGCGATCCACCGGAATATCATTGCATACCAGCTCAAGAAATGAAATTCATCACTTGCTCTTGACTGTTGATTTCAGAATACTCAACAGCTCTCTGACAGGCGCTCCTGATTACTAATTTCCGTCATTGCCTTTAACTATATAAAGTATTCTAGTCATTTCACCGATGTTGGTCAAGGGTAAAATTAACACCATTTATCACTCCAGGTGTGAACAGCAGTCATTACAGGTGCTAATTCACGGCCACGGGTAGTCAATGAATAATCAACCCGGCTAGTGCCTGGATAAGTGTTACGGACAATAATTTGGTCATCCTCTAATTCCTTCAAACGTTCACAGAGAACCCGGTCGCTGCATTTGCTAACACTATTGGCAATATCCTTAAACCGCAGGGTATCTTTTTTCAGTAAGGTTTCGATAATCAATCCATTCCATTTCTTGCCTAACATCATAAAGGTCTTAGTAAATCGTGGGCATAATTTACAGGCCCCATCAGCAACCGGTGTACTAGCTTCTTCTTGCATTTGACGTCTCCTTCCTACCAAGTTGTACGCATTCGCCGTTTCTTAATCCGGCGCCGAAGCTTTGCCCGTAACGGACCAAAGAATTCGTGCTCAGCTTCGAAATCATCAACCAATGAAACAATCAAACTCTCTGGGTACCGAGGAACAGCTAAAGTTGCACCAAACATATGCTTTAGGATAATATCTTTTTCCTTTTTGTTTAATGGTGTGATCTTCTCCGCGTTTCGCAAGGCAACCCGGGGATGAATAAAGGCATGGGTACCGAGATCAAATTTAGTTGTCCGCCAATCATAATAAAACAGGTCATGTAGCAATCCGGCTCGCGCCACACTTCGGTAATCCAAGTGCCAACGCTTGGCAATCCGGTAACTATCATAAGAAACCGCAATTGAATGTTGTAAACGATTGGAGTAATGATGCTGGGTATAATGGGCCAGTTTCTTTACTGCCGGTTGGGCCAGCAAATCCTGAACAATCGCAACATATTCCGGATCGTTGCGCCATTCATTCTTTGATTTCATAGAATACCCCTTTTCTATTGGCTAAACTTATCATACACGATGAAAAGTTAAAAATAAATTATTCTGTCTTATCAAAAGTAAGTAACTATTGGTTCAATTGGAACATCAAAATTCCGGCAGAAACAGCCACATTCAGTGATTCAGCTTCGCCCCGCATTGGAATATAAAGATTAGTCGTTGTTTCTTTTAATAGTTGGTCACTCATTCCCTGGCCTTCATTACCCATAATCAAAGCAAACGTTTTACCAGGATGAACATCACGGAAATTTTGTGCCTGTGGATTTAACTGAGTCCCATAAACTGGTGCTCCCACTTGCTTAAAATCGTCAATCCATTTACGCAAATCACCCTCAAAAAGTTGCAAGTGAAATTGGCTCCCCTGCATGGAACGAACAACTTTGGGGCCATAAAGGTCAGCACTGCGGTTACCCACAACGACCCCAGCAAAGCCAGCGGCATCAGCCGTCCGCACCATTGTTCCAACATTACCTGGATCCTGAACCCGATCCAAAAGAAGCCAGGCACCGTTCAATGGTTGTTGGGGAAGGCGATGAGCATCTGGCAATGCTACCACGGCAGCAATTCCTTGGGGAGTCACCGTCTCAGTGATATGCTTCATGATCTCTTCGGTCACACTATAAATATTCTCAGCATGACTAAACAATTCCTGGTGTTGCTCTAATTGGTCAGCTGTCCCGATCAACTGAACAATAGCAATTCCCGCTTTAACAGCTTCGTTGACTAAGTGCCACCCATCCAGCAAGTAAAGGCCACTTTGTCTACGAAACTTTTTAGTTGCTAATTTCTTCCAATCTTTAACGTGTTGATTATGAACAGATGTTAATTCTTCCATAAGTAAAACTACCCTTCTTCTATGATAATTATACCATGTTCTAAGGTGTACAATATCTATAACTAATGGCGAGTTTCCCTAAATTTTACTTAAGGAGGTGAAAATTTGATTAACCTACATTTAATCATCAGTGGACGTGTTCAAGGAGTCGGCTTCCGCTGGTCAACCGTCCAATTAGCACAAAGAATGGGACTAGCTGGCTTCGTCAAAAACCTTATCAATGGTGATGTTTACGTTGAAGTTCAGGGGTCAGTTAAGATCGTCCAAATTTTTGTCAAACGCCTGCAAAGGGGGCCAACCCCCTACGCCAGCGTTACTAAGATCAAGCAAAAGAACGGTGACCTTCAAGACTATCAGGGACGTTTTACCGTTCGCCGTTAAACTGGCTTTTTAACTTGCTTTAGGGTAAGATATGTACTGTTTAACTAAGCAAAATAAAAATGAATTAATAAGGGAGCGTTATTTTTAGCATGAAACATAAACGACTCACCATTGTCGGCTTGATGACCACTATGCTCTTCTTACTTAGTGGTTGTGTCCGAACTACTAAGAGCGGCCGACCCTATGGCTTTGTTTACGACTACATGGCTAAACCCATGCAACATTTAATGGAATGGTTAGCCAGTCACCTTGGCAACAATTATGGATGGGCCATCATTGTCATCGTGGTTATTGTTCGGACAATTCTATTACCGGTCATGTTCTCACAAATGAAAAAATCAACGATCACCCAGGAAAAGATGGCCCGCATCCAGCCGATGATCAAGAAATTGTCGGCAAAGCAAAAAGCTGCTAAAACACCTGAAGAACAAGCCGCCGTTAGCCAACAAATGATGGCCCTTTACCGGGATAATCATATCAGCTTGACTGGCGGGATTGGTTGTCTGCCATTGTTAATTCAGTTGCCAGTCTTTGCCGCCTTGTATGCTGCTATTCGTTACTCACCTGACCTTTACCACGCTACTTTCTTTGGAGTTGCACTTGGGAAGCCGAGCCTGCTCTTTGCCATTCTGTCCTTCATCGCTTATGCTGTACAAAGCTATCTCGGATTGGTTGGGGTACCTGAAGCCCAACGTAAGCAAATGAAAATGGCCATTTGGATGAGTCCAGTAATGACCTTCTTCATTTCTCTGACTGCTTCCGCCGGATTAGGACTGTACTTCTTCATTGGTGGTCTCTTTGCTATCTTACAAACCCTGATGGTCAACGCTTATCGGCCGCGAATTCGCAAACAAATCGCAGCTGAAGCCAAAAAGCATCCAATTAAGAAGCCCACTGCGCCACTTACCCCACAGCCTGGTTCAGCTAATGCCACTGCTGAGGCTATTAACCAATTGAAGCAACCGAGCCCGGCCAAACAAATGGCTCAGCGTAACCGTCGTCGGAATGCTGGCAAGCAGCATCACCATAAGAATAAAAAGAATTAATTAACAATTACCATTTAAGAACTGGAGAAATAATCTTCAGTTCTTTCTTTTCGGAGGGAAATATGATTAAACCAATTAATACGAATTTACAAAAACTTAGTCGACCTTCTTTGCCAGCCACCCGTGCTGACCTTTTCATCGGCCAGGACTTGCAGGATACCCTTGCCGCCCACCGGAAACACTGCATCGGAATGGCTGCCAATATGATTGGCGAAAATAAGCGGGTAATCATTGCCCAGCTTGGTCCACTACCGGTTGTTATGTTTAACCCACAAATTATTAGTCAATCCCACCCTTATCAAACCAAGGAGGGTTGCCTTTCACTTCCAGGCGAACGGTTCGCTAAACGTTATCATCAGATTACGGTCCAGTTTTTAAATCGGGCATGGCAAAAACAGTCCCTCACCTTAACCGACTTAGCCGCTGAAATTGTCCAACATGAAATCGATCATTGCAATGGGATACTCATCTAAGGTGTTACTGCAAGATTAACTAAAAACTGCTAAGATATAAGATAAAAATAGGGACCGCAAGATCGCCGGGTTTTGCAACATAATCTACTGTTTTCCAACAGGCGTCCATTTAAATATGGGGGAGGAAAACAACGGAGGAAAGAATATGCAATCAATTACCGGTGAAGTTCGTCATTACGTTGTTAGAAACGTTATTGCCACTTTAGGAATGTCACTCTACGTCATCATCGATACCTTATTTATCTCAATTGCGGCCGGGGCTTTAGGATTAACTACCCTCAACCTTGTCTTGCCCCTATTCAACGTGTTCAATGGAACCGGGCTTTTGTTAGGGGTTGGGGGAGCCACTATTTTTTCACTCAATAAAATTTTACATCCTGACCGGGTAGCAGGTCTTTATAGTCAGTTAATCATCTTTGCAGCTGGCCTTGGAATCATGATGGCAATCCTACTAAATATCTTTGCCATCCCGGTCGTCAACTTTTTGGGAGCCGATAATCAAACTCGGCAAATGGCAATTATCTACCTAAGAATCGTTGCCTGGAGTGGCCCGCTCTACATGTGCAATTACATTTCCATCAATTTCGTACGTAATGATGGCAATCCAACCCTGACCATGAAGGCTACCTTAACCGAAACGCTTTCGGTAATCGTCATCGACTGGTTCTTCATCTTCGAATGTGGTTTAAAAATGGAGGGAGCTGCCTTAGCCGTACTTTTTTCACCTTTAATCAGCCTGCTAGTTCTTACCCGTCACCGTCATTTTTCTAAACGTCAACTGCGGCTTTATTGGTGTCGACCACACCTCACGACAATTGGTCATTGCGCTAAATTAGGCGTAGCTGCGGCGTTAAACGAACTTAGCACTGGAGTTAGCATCTACTTTTTTAACCATGTTCTTCTGCAATTAGCAAATAACTATGCTGTTGCCGCTTACGGTGTCATCTCTAACATTGCAATTGTCACCCTAGCACTTGCCAACGGGGTGGCGCTCGGTGTCCAACCAATTGCTAGTCGGGAATATGGTGAACAACACTATAGTCAAGTGCGGAGGGCACTAAAAATGGGAACCATTATCACCCTCATTTTAGCTACCATTAGTTTCATAATATTGATCACCTTTAAGCTACCAATCATTGAAATCTTTAATACCTCCCACTCTGCTCAGCTGGTTAGCTATGCCCTAGTTGGTCTGCCGATTTACTTTACCAGCACCTTCTTTAGCGCGCTTAACCTGCTATTTATTCTCTTCTTAACGGCGATCAATGCCGCCCGCGCATCATTTACCCTCTCACTTCTGCGGGGTTATTTAATTCTTTTACCAGCAATCTTAATACTCACTGCTCTTGTCGGAATTAACGGAGTCTGGGCAGCCGTTCCGGTCACCGAAGCACTAGTCACTTTCATTGCCAGTATTCTTATCTACCAACACATTAAACAATTTAATAAATGAACGTAACAAAAATACCTTCCTCGGTAAAAGTCGAGAAAGGCATTTTATTTTATTCCTAATTTCCATAATCCGCGTAAACCATTAAACCGAACCTAATCACAATTTTTAACAAAACAGGAGCCATGATACACCAGCATCATAGCTCTTGTTGATTCTTTTATATTTAATTAATAGCTTCTGGATCACCAACGATTGGTAAAATAATCCGGAAAATTGATCCAGCACCAACAGAACTTTCTAGGGTAATTGAGCCATGGTAACCTTCAACCAAGCGCTTAGCAATTGAAAGTCCCAGTCCGTTACCACCCTTTTTACGACTACGAGCCTTATCAACCCGGTAAAAACGGTCAAAGACTCGATCAATATCTTCAGGTGGGATTCCAACCCCAAAGTCCTGAATACCAATCTCAACAGTATTCATTCCCCGAGACAAGGAAAGGTGTACCTCTTTGCGATCGGTTGAATACTTAACAGCATTATCACAAAGAATCACCAGCACCTGTTCAAGGTGGTCACGATAGATATTAGCCATAATTGGCTCGTCAAGATCATCATCCAAAATAAAAACAAAATCCGGATATAGTTCCTTAAAATTATTATAAACCTGGTGAACAACATCATTAACCACCGTCTTTTGGTTGCGGAAGTTAATATCAACCTGCTCCGCCCGGCTAAGGTCAAGCATCTCTTGTACCAAGTTTTTCATTCGTTCGGTCTCTACTAATGAAGCATTGATCGAATCATTCAAGACTTTTGGATCATCCTTCCCCCATCGTTGAAGCATATCAAGGTGTCCCTGAATAATTGCAATCGGCGTCCGTAATTCATGACTAACGTCGTTGACAAATTGAGACTGCTGCTTAATGTAACGTTGGGTTTGGTCCAACATCTCATTAAACATTGTTGCCAATTCCGTCATTTCATCGTTATGGTTAGGTACTGGAACCCGAACATCCTTAGTTGGATCCTTACTGATAACCTTAACCGTATCATGAACATCATTTAATGGACGCAAGAAAAGCATTGACAGAAGGTAGCCCAAAATTCCACTAGCCAGAACAACCAAGCAGAGTGCCAGAATCATTACTAACCGTAATTGTCGATAGTTCCGATAGTAGGCATTCAACCTATTCTCTACTTGCAAATAGCCAATCAATCGGTGATTATGCCGCGCATAAACCGGCATTTGCCCAACAATCACCTTATGATTGGGACCCTTCACTAAACGAATCCGGCGATGATTAGTTAAAGCAACGGGAACTAAGTGATGACCCGTACTCAATACTGGTTGACGCTGTTGATTATATATTCTTACGACCATGTGTCCATCACTAAGGTCCTGGATAATTGGTCGTTGATACTGAGCCGCACCCGTAACATGCTGAACCAATGCGGCTTGGACATTGTGCTTAGTTAACGGCTGATTTATTTGGCCGAGTTGTCGAGAAATAGTAACCATTCCCTGATTAAGCAACCCTCGTTCCTCATCAAAGAGGCGTTGGGTAAAGGACGAAAACATCGCCATGGCAACAATCAGGAAGATAAGCAGTGAACCAACTGCCGTTCCAATAGCCCATTTTAATTTTAAGGAAACAAATCGGCGACCCGATGTTTTTTCACCCATTGTTAACCACAAACCTTAGGAACGGATAACATAACCGGTCCCACGAACAGTTTGAATGTAACTTTTTTCTCCTGGCCGGTCAATCTTGTTCCGCAAATAACGAATATAAACGTCAACCACGTTCGTCTCAACCTTGGAGTCATATCCCCAAACCTTACTGAGCAATTCCTTTCGGGACATCACCACATTGATGTTTTCCATCAAGATCAATAATAATTCATATTCTCGTTTAGTCAGGTTAATGACTTCATCACCACGCCGGACGACCCGATTCTCTTTTTCAATTGTTAGGTCCTTATAATTAACGGTCGTTTGGTGTTCTTTATTATTGCCATCTTCAATGCTAATCCGCCGCAACAGTGCCCGGACCCGCGCCAAAAGCTCTTCAATGGCAAAGGGCTTGACAATATAGTCATCGGCCCCATGGTCCAAGCCAGAAACCCGGTCAATTACGGAATCGCGGGCGGTCATAATAATAATCGGTGTATCCTTAACTTCCCGAACCCGGCGAGCAACTTCGATTCCGTTTAATTCAGGTAACATCAAATCCAATAAAATCACATCAAAGTCTTGATTTAAGGCCGCATCCAAGCCAGCTCGACCATCAAGCTCAACATCCGTCTCGTAGCCTTCATGTTTAAGTTCCATATCAACAAACTTAGCTAAATTTTCTTCATCTTCAATAATCAAGATTCGACTCATTGTTTTCACCTGCTAAAATAATCAATTTAAAACGTTTGTATTAATAAAACAAAATAATTTTATCACAGTTTTCTAATAAACCCCAGTCTTAGGCAAGTAAAATTAAGAATTCTTTCCCAAATGCCGGTCTAGTCATATATAATTATTAAATTTTAAAAATAAAAAACCACCCCAGGTCCGGCGCCTCATGGGTGGTTTTTAGTAGGTCAAATTAGTTGTTAGTGTTGATAACTTGCTTGCCGTTGTAGTAGCCACAATTAGGGCATACCATGTGGGACTTACGCAGTTCACCACAATTTGGGCAAGGAGTTAAGCCAGGAACATTCAACTTAATGTGAGCCCGACGCATATTTTTCTTAGACTTTGAAGTCTTCCGTGCTGGAACAGCCATGTTTGACACCTCCTAGGATTTAAATTATCCACAAATGGTTTTTAACCGTTCGCTACTTTTTATCATCCTGATCAGGAAATAATTTTTTCAGTTTCGCGAAACGTGGATCAACTTTTTTAGTGTTCTGCTTACTGGCCTGATAATCATCCTCAGAAATAACATTCCAGTCATTTCCCTTTGGCATTGGTTTACCAGCCTTCTCATCAGCAGAAAGAACCCGTAATGGTACCTGTTCAACAATGTTTTCTGCAAGGGCGGTATCGAAATCGATTAATTCTCGTTCTTTCAACAAGAAGACAACATCATCATCCTCGTAACGGGAGAGATGGTCACGATCATCAATATACGTCTCCGTAAAATCAAAGTCAAGTGGTAGCTGAACGGGTGTTAGCGATCGACTAGAGGGTACCGTCAGCGTTGTTTTGACATTAGCACTAATGGTAACGTCCCCATCGTCGTAAGATACGTACCCATCTACCCTTACCGGTTCAACGGCTAAGATAGTGTCCGGGAACAACTTAGTTAATGATGCGTTCAGATCAAAAGTACTTTGAATATGAAGTGGTTCATCTTGGTAACGATGTAACTCAGCTATCGACCATTTCATCGTACTAACCTCCTAATGCAACGTCTGCAATTATACTAGTCCCCACAATGCTTGTCAATGTTTTTTCCTTGACAGTCTCAAAGATCAATTCATGGTTTCAAAATCATTACCGGAGGATGACTAAGATCCTGCTCTACTGTTGTAAAATTCTGATAAAGTTTGCCGGCCCGGTAATCGAGATTGTATAAATGATCCCGCATCTGTTGACTGACCTTGGTAAAGATTGGCATCGATACCTGTTTCTTTACCTGGTGGAGATAAGCCCGCCCCCGGTTATTAAAGCCTAAAATATGAATATAAGGATGCCGAATACGAATGGCCATTTCCTCCTCTGATATTTGGAGAACGACATATAGGCACATCCGCAACAAATGGGCATAGGTATAACGTTTCGTCTTCAGGCAATGAATAAAATCATCAAATGTCAGTGTCTGTTGCGCCACTTCCTTCATTCGGTTTTCAAGTCCCTCGGCCATTTGGTAAGTTCGTGCTAGCCTGGTTGTCGACGCCTGAATCAACTGATTACGAAGCAGTGGAAAAAGCTGATCCCATGATGGCACTACTTTAACTTGGTTGAGTACAATTGCCATCGCCCACGGAACAGTTTTTCCAAGGTTTTTCCCATTAGCCACGGCATGACGAATTGCGCTAGCACTGGCGAGCCGCCCATGAATCTGTTGGTCATGATATTCACTACCCCGGCGCTGAATTGGCACCAGTTGAATTGGATAGTGATGCTGTAAAACTTCTTTAGTATAGGAAAAAGCTAAAATATCATTTGGCTCTCGCAATGTTACTCCTGTTTGGGCTTTCAATTGGGCATTAAATTGGGTGGCATAGGTAGCGTTATACTGGTTAAATTCTGCTTGGTCAAAATGCCGTTCGGCTGTCACCAGTTTGGTAAAGTCCCAGTCTGGGTGTTCAGCACCAAAGGCAACCTGTCGAACCTGAAGAGCATTCAAAATGGCAAGAGCTCCAGCCGCAAACCGGTGCGCTGGTTGGACAGCGGAAAAAATTGGCAATTCCACCACCAGGTCAACACCATTCTCAAGTGCTGCATGGGTACGGGTCCATTTATCAACAATCGTTGGTTCACCCCGCTGAGTAAAATTACCACTCATAACAGCGACTGTTACATCAGCACCAGTTTTCTGGCATGCCTGGTGTAACAAATAACGGTGGCCATTATGGAATGGATTGTATTCGACCACCATCCCGACTGCTTGCACCTTGATCATCCCCTTATTTTTGGCAGGCAAAGAACCAACGGGTTGTCTCTTCATCCGGACGCGCTTGACCAAAATGAGCACTCACACGAATATCAGTAAAACCGACTTGGTTCAAAGCATCCTCCAATGTCTTCAACGGGTAAGCCCGTTCAAAGTGAGTCTCACCTAATCGTTCGTACTGACCGTTAGCTAGACGGTTAAAAAAAACGAGGTCGTGAATTACTCCGTGTTTGACTTCATCGTTCTGGTAACTGCGCCACATAAACGCATGCCGATGATCATCATCCTCATAATTATACATATAGCCAGGATAAACAACATCCGTTTGGTAAGGAGTGATCACATCAAAAAGCAACTGGCCACCTGTTCGCAAATGATCATAGGCCTGCCGAAAACTCTTTTGTACATCTGCCAAGTTAGGCAAGTAGCAAAATGAATCCACGTAACAAGTCACCATGTCATATACTGGTAGTCCCGTAAGGTCACGCATATCAGCTTGCAGTAAATTCAGATCAACTCCTACTTCTTCAGCATGCTGAGTCGCCAGTGAAAGCATATCAGCAGAAAAGTCAACATCCGTAACATCATAGCCCCGTTGAGCTAACAAAACGGCCAACCGCCCAGCACCACCTGCTAGGTCAAGAATGGTCGTCGTCGCTGAGCTACTATTTTCTATGGTATAATCAGCCCACTTTTGATAAAGTGCTGGATCAAAGAGCTGGTCGTATAATTGGGCAAAAGTATGGTAAATCATTAATTCTTAACCCATTGGTTGACATTAACCAGCGGTGCATCAGACCACAGCTTTTCCAAGTTGTAGAAATGGCGAGTGTCCTCACGAAAGACGTGAACCACTACGTCACCAAGGTCGATCAATATCCAATGAGCGTGATTCTTACCCTCAACGCTACCAATATTGACTTGATTTTCATGTGCCTTTTCAATAATAGCATTAGCAATTGCCTGCACCTGACGGTTGGAACCACCAGTCATGATCACAAAGTAATCAGCCATTGGACTGATTTGATCAACCTTTAGTGCAACGATATCTTCAGCTCGCCGTCCATCAGCAGCCTTAACAACCATTTCCAATAATTGTTTGCTTTCCATCTAGTTTATCTTCCCTTCGTAAGCTGGTACCCAGGCATTATAAGTTTCAATTGTCTTAGGATACACAGGTTTGTCATTTTCAATTAAATATTCTAAAGTATGCTTGGTTTGGTAAGCAACTCCAGCGCCCAAGTCTTGCGCAGTGATTTGACGAGCGGTATCCACCCCCGCAAAATCACGTGCTGGTTCAATATAGTCAGCCATATAAACAACTTGCTCTAACTTAGTCATCACGGCTGCTCCGGTGGTATGATGACGAACCGCATTTAAGATGTCTTCATCCCAGATGCCCAGTTCATCCTTCAGCATTTCGGCGCCAACAATACCGTGCCAAATGGCATTCCCATAGTTCAAGAGGTCTGGGTCGAGTCCTTTTTGGTGAATCTCATCAATAAAGTCTTGGTCAGGGCGCTGTTTAGCATAGTCATGACATAGACCAGCAATACTAGCTTTTTCAATGTCAACTCCATTATTTTTAGCAAGCTGAATAGCTGTTTGCTCAACTCGTAAAACATGGTTGAATCGTTTTTCCTTTAAGGCGTGGCGAAGTCGGTCAACCAGCTGGTCACGATTCATTGGAACATAATGATGACGATATTCAACAATTTCCTTAGTCATGATATAAATGGTGCTCCTTTATATACTTAGCAACAGCTTGTGGAACCATATAACGAATTGATTGTCCCCGGCGAACTCGATTACGAATATCCGTTGAACTAAAGCCAACTGGTGGTACATCCACCCAAATTACTGGATATTTAGATTCATTTTTAGCTCCTGGACGCCGAACGCCGACAAAATGAAATCGTGGCAAGCGAACTAGTTCATCAATCCGGTGCCACTTATCTAGATAATCAACCATGTCACCACCAATAATGAAATAGTAGTCGGTTGTGGGATGCTGCTCAATCAATTGCTTCATTGTATTATAGGTATAACTAACCCCGCCACGTTGCAGTTCACTAGTTTCAATAGCAAAAAGTGGATTACCCTTAGTTGCTAACTGAAGCATTGCTAACCGTAATTTAGCATCAATTGTCGTCTTATGGTCAACATGGGGTGGATTAGCATCCGGCATGAAGTAAACCCGGTCAAGAGATAAGGAATGACCGACCTGATCTGCTACTAATAAATGAGCATTATGAACAGGATTAAAAGTCCCCCCATAAATACCAACCCGGCGACGTTTACTCATCGTCACCGTTTCCGGTTGAACCCGTGGTTGGGGATTCGCAAAGACTCGACAACGCTGCATAAGCACACTCCCTTAAATTCGCGCAACACGATTCGAAAGTTCCCGTAAATCCTTGTTTGCGGAAACCTTAAACAAAACTAATACCCGACCAATCGTCTGAATGACCTGAATATCGGTATGATTTTCAATAAATGCTTTTAATTCAGCAGTATCAACATCAGCGTTTTGTAAGATATTAACCTTAATTAATTCACGCCGATCCAGGGCACCAGCTAGTTGATTCAGCCAACTCTGGGTAAGGCCACCCTTGCCTACTGCAAAAATTGGTTGTAGGTGATTAGCCCGGGCGCGTAAATAACGTTTTTGTTTCCCTCGTAACTTCAAAATAACAATCTCCTTAATTTAAATCATTGCTCGTCGTACCAAGGCACCAACACCTTTGGGAACCCAGGCGGCAACTGTCACCCCTGCAGGAACAGCGATCCACCCTAGGCCTTCAAAAACAATGTCACTCTTCTCGTGGACGTGAAATTCTTCCTGTTCTAATGCTGGAAAGTTTGTTAGTTCGTCCTTAGTTGGCGGCGTTAACAGTTCACCAACGTGTTTTTGATAGAAATTATCAGCATTAGCTAATTTGGTCCGGTGAATTAATAAATTATTATCAAAATAAGCAACAATTCCAATTCGCTGACCCTTCAAATAATCAAAGCGGGCAATTCCCCCCAGGAAAAGGGTTTGTTCCGGATTTAATTGATAAGTTCGCGGTTTAATCTCCTTTTGAGGAGCCACTAACTTTAAGGCTTGTGGTGATAATACATGGGCCATTTGGTGAGCATGGATGATTCCGGGGGTATCAATTAGCAGATGGCCATCAGTCAACGGAATTTCAATCTTATCTAAAGTCGTCCCAGGGAAACGCGAGGTAGTAATTAGGTCCTGAACCCCGGTCCGCTGTTTAATAATTTGGTTAATTAAAGTAGATTTACCGACGTTCGTTACGCCGACTACGTACACGTCCCGGCCCTGACGGTACTTTTCAATTTTCTCTAATAGCAAATCAATCTGTCGATTCTTCTTAGCAGAAACCAACATCGTCTCTACTGGCCGCAACCCAGCCATATTGGCTTGTTGACGGATCCAATCACGGAGCTTAGAACGCCGCAATGATCGTGGTAGTAAATCCTCCTTATTGCCAACTAGCAAGATTGGATTCTTACCGACAAAACGGTGCAAGCCCGGAATTAGGCTACCATTGAAGTCAAAAACGTCTACCACATAAACGATCAATGCCTTAGTCTGCCCAATCTGACTCAGCAGTTTAAGGAAATCATCATCGGCCAGAGAAACTGGGGCAATTTCATTGTAATGCCGTAGACGAAAACACCGTTGGCAATATAATTCATTAGTTGCCAAGCCCTTTTTAACCGCTGATTGAGGTGTATAGCCGGGGCGGCTTGGATCGTCAGATTGAATCACGGCACCACAACCAATACAGCGTAGTTCATCATCTGTTTGTTGTTCACTCATCCGTTATAATTCCTCCCGCCATTTTAGATCTGGGTATTTTCCCTTCAGCATTCGCCAAACAACTCGGCTTAACAAACGGTTAGGTATGGTTACCCACTTGTCGGTATCGATTAGCGGCTTGACCAAAATGCTGTAAACACCGGCCTGATTAGCAGCAATTACGTCGGTCATCAGCTGGTCTCCTACCATGACTACCTCGTGCTGCTTAAGGCCTAATTTTTTACGAGCATGAGTAATACCAAAACTAAACGGCTTCATTGATCGAGCAATAAAAGGTAACTTCAGACGTACGACCGCTTTTGCAACCCGTTCTTTACTATTATTAGAAATTACAATCAAGGGAATTCCTGCTCGGTTGAGTTCCACCATCCAGTGATGAAGTTCTGGTGTACCAGCAGGATTATTCCAGGCAATCAGGGTATTATCTAGGTCGCTAAAGACCGCCCGAATGCCATGCCGTTTTAGTTGCTGGGGTGAAATAGCATAAATACTCTTCACCATCCAGGTTGGTTTAAACTTTGCTAACACAATTGCACCTCATTATGCATTATTAGATTAATTATAACGATTGTTCAATGGGGTTTCAATCAATCAAACCCGTTCGTCATGCATTAAAAAAGCCACCCATCGAAATAAGAGGATGGGTGGCTAAAAATTAAACTTAGTTGAGAGCCTTTTTGGCTTTATCAACAACAGCAGTAAATGCCTTAGGATCGTTAACGGCCAAGTCAGCCAACATCTTCCGGTTAATGTCAACGTTAGCCAGCTTTAAGCCATGCATTAACTTACTGTAACTAATGTCGTTCATTCGGGCACCAGCATTAATTCGGGCAATCCAGAGTTCACGGAATTTACGCTTGTTGACCTTCCGATCACGGAAAGCATAAACGTAACTCTTCATTACCTGATCCTTAGCCGTCTTAAATAAACGGTGCTTAGAACCACGGTAACCCTTTGCTAACTTCATAATGCGCTTACGACGTGCGCGCGTAACAGTTCCACCTTTAACTCGCATGTTGAAATCCTCCTACGTATCTGTTTATTAATTAATCGAAGTTTACTTATATGGTAATAACTTCTTGTAACGCTTTACGTTGGACTTGTCCATCATGCTCAAGCCACGTAATTGACGACGTTCCTTCTTAGTCTTACCGTGGAAACGGTGATCAGTACGTGAATTACCACTCTTGAATCCACCCTTTGCAGTACGCTTAAAACGCTTTGCAGCAGCGCGGTTAGTCTTCATCTTTGGCATAACTTATTCCTACCTTCTTAATTATTTTTTCGCTTTATCAGCAGCTGGGGCGAGCGTTAAGAAAATGCTCCGCCCTTCCATCTTTGGACGTTGAACAACAGTAGCAATGTCGGACGTTTCATTAGCCATCCGTTCAATCATGTCACGACCGATATCCTTGTGCGTAATGGCACGACCACGAAAACGTAATGAAACTCGTACCTTATCACCCTTAGCGATAAACTTACGAACTCGCTTCAATTTAACATTAAAGTCATTAGTGTCAATCGATGGGCTCAAACGAATTTCCTTAACGGTTACTGTCTTCTGTTTTTTGCGAGCTTCACGCTCTTTCTTTTGCATCTCGAAACGGTACTTACCGTAATCCATAATGCGGGCAACAGCTGGCCGTGCCTTTGGTGCAACTAACACCAAATCCAGATTGGCATCTTCTGCCAAGCGAAGCGCTTCTCGTTTTGGCTTGATTCCTAATTGCTTTCCATTTTGATCAATTAGGCGCACCTCACGTGCACGAATACCGTTATTGACAATCATATCTTGTGCTATGGCAACGCACCTCCAATTTTATTAGCGAAAGATCAAGCAAAAAAAGCGAGGCGCATAACGCCCCGCTCAATAGGAACAGACCTCTCTCGTCTGCTCAATTTCATCTCATCAGCCCGGCAACCCTTGTCACCCAGGCGAGAAGCGGGTGCTTCTGCTTTTTCTTTCAACGCTTACTAGATTACAAAATTACTACTTAAATGTCAAGGACTTTAGCCCTTTTGACGTAAGTTTTTCCCATTCATCAAAATTTCTCGTGATAAGAACTTAATCCGCTCCATAATTCGAGCGGCTTTAACCGGTTCTACTACGCCTTGGTTATTAATGGCCAAATGCTGTTTTTCTAACTCAGCCATTGAAAAATTAGAGCTAAAGAAAGTTGGTAATTCTTCTTGCATCCGATATTCCAAGATGATTCCTAAAACATCATCCCGAACCCAAGTCGACATTGCATCAGCACCAATGTCGTCTAACATCAAGACAGGCGATTTTTTGACCGCGGCAATCTTTTCACCAGCTGAACCATCATGCAGTGAATTCTTCATTTCTACCGCAAAACTCGGGAAATGTACAAGGGTAGTTGCCACTTCCCTTTTGGCCAGCGAATTTGCCGTTGCCGCCAACAAATAGGTTTTGCCAACTCCAAAACTACCGGTTAGGTAAAGCCCTGGCTGAAAATGATTAGGGGTATAATTTTTTACAAACTCGTTAGCCGCGTTAAAAGCTGCCACCCGACCCGCCGTTGCGTTTTGATCATCCATGTAATAATCATCAAAACTTGCCCGGCGAATAAATTTTGGCATATTGATAGAATTAACTAGTTGCCGCAGGTGTTCCTGTTGTCGTCGTTCCAATAGCTGCTTAGTTGGAACATAGGTAACATCAATCTGTCCTGCTACTAATTCTAATTGCGGTGAATAACCAGGAGCCACCGTTGCCTTTCCAGCCCTGATCAGTTGTTTCTCGTGGTAAAACTCATATAGTTTTGACCGCCCCCGCTGAATTATCTCTTTAGTTAATTGGTGACGATGCTGATTTAAGAATGTTTTTACTTCCGGATCAGCATAAACAACCTTCATCATTTGGTGCATATTTGCCGCAAGGCTCTTTCCTTGCATCATCTTTTGAATTGTTTGGCTTAACGATTGCAAACAGTTCACCCCCCTTAATGCTTATTGTGCAGGTAAGCACGAGCTTGGGCCAACGCTTGAGCAGAAGCCTTCTTATTACGTTGCTCCTTGCTTTGCTTGCTCCATTCAGGCATTTTTTCTCGGACTTGAAGTCGACGATAATAACGATGGCCAGTACTCTGTTTTTTACCGGTTTGTTTAGCCCGGTTAAACTTTTTTAACTGTAATAAGGCACCAGCACCATCATGAACACCGGCCCGTAACCAATCATTAGCAATTGCATCGACAAAGTTACCTTTTAAAGTTGCATTGCCCAGGTCACCAATCACATACCAAACCAGCACATTGATGACTGAACTAGGCAATTTGCCATCTTTAACCAGGCGGGTCAAAACGTTCCGCTCCCCTGCCGTCACATAACCACCTGTCTGTTCTTTTAGGGCTTGAAGAAATTCAACCGGTGCATAATCGGCCGTACTCTTTAGTAGCAAGCGATCCTTAGAAGTTAAATCTTTTGATGTTGATACTTGCTGAACCGCCTTGGGCTGACTAGTTGATGATGCCTTCACATGGTGATAATGGCTAGCAACAATTTGCTTAAATTTATGGGTATCAAAATGATTAGAAGCAAGGTCCGTCGCACTCTGGATCAGCCGGGCCATTGTAGGCTCATCAATGCCATAAAGACGATGCTCAACCTCAATTAACTCTCGGTGATGGGTTAAATCATCTTTAATTATCGGTTGGCTATGCAGTAACTGTAACAGCGTTGGCCAATCAAAATCACTGCTAGTTGGTACAATCTTAACCTCATTTTTCTTTTGAGCACTTCGTTGGGCTTGTTTAATCACGGCAGGTACCTCAACCAATTCACGCTGGTCAACCTGATAAGTTTCCAAAAAGTGATGACTGATATTTTTTAAATGTACATTATCGGTTGCCAGTTGATGACGGCGTGAATACTTAACAAGCCGATTAAAACGGGATTCGCCAATTGCTTCCAGGAGTAAGACACTTAACAGGTTGTCACTAATGAACTGTTCTGGCGTTAAAGTCGATTGCAGCTGATAAACGTAAACATCACCCTGCCTATCATGGCGATAGTAGGTCTGCACCATCCCGGTCCCTTCTAAACGCTGCAGAGCCTCGCCAACCATCTTTTGACCAGCATTAACTGCCACTAATAACTCTGACTGTAATCGTCGCTCAGACAAAGTCGGTGAATCCAACATTCGGGAACGGAGAGCATAAAAAAGGCCAAACGCTACCGATCCTAAAATAGGTTGGTAGAAATTAACGAAAGTTTGCTCGTTAAAATTAACGAAATCATTCGCTGCCGTTACCACATAACCTGCCTGTGGGTCGAAACGTGGTCTCCTTACTACCATTTAATCCCCCTGCTTTTTCTTGTTATGATCATCCTTAATCATCGTTTCCAATTCGTTCATAAAAGCATCCACATCCTTAAATTGCCGGTAAACACTGGCAAAGCGAATATAGGCTACTTCATCAACATTTTTGAGTTCATTCATTACAAACTTGCCAATCACTTGGCTAGAAACTTCATTTTCACCTAAGCCACGAACCTCTCGTTCGACCTTATCCGTTAACTTGGTTAAACGTTCTATGCTCACCGGTCGTTTTTCCGCTGAACGGACAATACCATTTAAGATTTTTTGACGGCTAAATTCTTGTCGGGTTCCATCTTTTTTAATCACAAGTAATGGCGTCTGTTCATAACGTTCAAAGGTCGTAAAGCGAAAACCACAATGAATGCATTCTCGTCGTCGCCGAATAAAAGTACCATCCTCACTCGGTCGGCTATCAACAACCCGCGAACCATTTTTATGACAGTGTGGGCATCGCAAAGCGTTCCCCTCCTTCAGTAAGATAATACTTTATTTTACCGCGTGCGTCGAAGGTCTTCAACTAATTGGGCTACCTGTCGACGAGTCGCTTTTAGACTGCCATTGTTATCAATAACAAAGTCTGCCTGTTGAACCTTCTTTGCTAAAGGCAACTGGGCCTTGATCCGGGCCTGAGCGACCGATTTAGGATAACCATTGCGTTGCATCAGGCGGTGTAATTCGACCTTCTGACTAACCGCCACGACAATTATTAGGTCACAATCCTGATCATAATGCTGTTCAAAAAGCAATGGAACATCCAAAATAACATCCGGAACTTTTGCCTGCTTAAGGCTCGCCACTTTCTGCCAAATTGCGTCCCAAATTAATGGCTGCATAATCGCATTGAGCTGTTGACGGGCATTATCATCACCAAAAACCCGCCGGCCCAATGTGGCACGGTCCAATTGACCATTCGGTAAAAGAATTTGGGAACCAAACGTTGCTACGAGTCGGCTCAATCCCAATGAACCGGGACGCTGAACCTGCCGGCTAACCTGATCAGCATCTACAATCGGCCAACCAGCCTGACCTAATAAATCACTGACGGTGGACTTGCCACTGGCAATTCCACCCGTCAAACCAATAATCCTAGTCATCAATGAGCCTCCCGCAATGGTTGACAATGTGGACAGAAAGTGGTCCCCCGCTGGGCTACCTTGATTTTAACCATCTTGGTACCACAACGAGGACACTGTTCACCGCCACGGCCATAAGCATTTAATTGATTTTGGAATCCCCCGGCATCTCCAAAGGCATCCGCAAAGGTATGAACCGTGGTTCCCTTGTATTGAATGGCCCTAGCCAGCTCCTCAATTATGTTGTCATGGAGGAGTTGAATCTGGTTATCTGTCAAAGTATTAGCCGGTTGTTCTGGATTAATCTTACTCATCCAAAGTACTTCATCAGCATAAATATTACCAAGTCCTGCCACATGGCGTTGGTTAAGCAAAAATGGTTTGATTTTCCCCCGGCTTCGGTTGAGCTCATGCTTAAAAAAAGCAACCGTAAAATCCTCTGGGGTTGGTTCCGGACCGATCGTTTTCAAGCCACCAACTTGCATTTCATTTCCTGTCTTCACGAGAGTCATCCGGCCGAATTTACGGGTATCATGGTAGCAAAGTTCGGTTCCATCAGTAAATTGAAAAACAACGTGGGTATGTTTATCAATTGGTCCACCAATCGGTTGACTGAAATACTGGCCCTCCATTCGCAGGTGGGAAACCATTGTCAATTGGTTGGTAAACCTAAAAAGCAGGTACTTGCCCCGACGGTTAACATCTTCAATTGTCTGGCCAATTAAGGCCTGTCGAAATTTCTCAACATCGTTCGTAATAATCTTTCCATAGTAAACATCAATTGCGTTAATCTTGCGGCCCTTCGCGATCCTTAGTAATCCTCGTCGAACCGTTTCCACTTCTGGTAATTCTGGCAAAACTTATCCTTCCTTACTTTTTAAGGTCATACCAGGTATCACCGAATTTACTATCAACCTTAAGCGGCACATCAAGCTTAACCGCAGAATCCATCACCCGTGGCACCAATTTCTGAAGAATTGGGATTTCATCCTTGGGAGCCTCAAAGACCAATTCGTCATGGATTTGCAGTAACATTTTAGCTTTAAGGTTTCGCTGATCCAATTCATTTTGCATATGAATCATCGCAATTTTGATAATATCAGCTGCACTTCCTTGGATTGGTGTATTCATTGCCGTTCGTTCAGCAAAGGAACGTCGGCTAAAGCTTTTGGCATTAATATCTGGTAAATAACGCCGCCGGTGGGTAATCGTCTCCACATAACCATGTTCACGGGCATATTCAACCGTGTTGGTAATATAGTCCTTAACCCCTGGAAATTCATGGAAGTAATTCTGAATAAACTCATGAGCCTGAGCACGACTAACGTGGATTCGTTGGGCTAGCCCATAGTCACTAATACCATAAACAATTCCAAAGTTAACCGCCTTAGCCCGGCGCCGCATATTTGGATCCACCGGAGCATCTGGTGCTAAGTGAAAGATCCGTCGGGCAGTGCTGGCATGAATATCCTCACCATGCTTAAAGTCATTCTGCAAGTTTTGGTCACCAGTAATGTGAGCTAGTACTCGTAGTTCCACCTGAGAGTAATCCGAAGAAAAGATCTGCCAACCAGCATGGCTTGGCACGAAGGCCCGACGAATCCGGCGTCCTTCTGGTAAACGAACCGGAATATTTTGCAAATTAGGATCAACTGAAGAAAGACGGCCGGTTTGTGTCAGCGTCTGCAGGTAACGGGTATGAATCTTTTGATCGCTAGAGTGAATAACCTTTAAGAGACCAGTAATATAAGTTGACTGAAGTTTGGCAATCTGCCGGTATTCGAGGATCTTAGCAACGATTGGTGCCCGGTCAGATAGTTTCTCTAAGACCGCCACGGCGGTTGAATACCCCGTCTTGGTCTTCTTAATCACCGGTAATTTCATCTTCTCAAAAAGAATATGACCGAGCTGCTTAGTGGAATTAATGTTGAACTTCTCACCGGCCTCCTGATAGATTTGGCTTTCAATTTCACTAAGACGTTCCTTAAGTTTACTGCCCATATTTTTTAGCGTTTGAGCGTCAACATGCACTCCAGTAATCTCCATTTTTGCTAGGACCCGGGTCAATGGCAATTCAATTTTAGTATAGAGTGGCAATTGTTGGTTATCTTTTAATTCAGCAAAAAGTGGCTGCTTTAATTTAGCAATTGCCCGCGCCTTGTTAGCCAGATGAGTAAAGAAGAGGTCGTCATTATCTGGAATAGCCCGTTTGACACCTTTACCATAAACTTCTTCATCAGTCTGAACATCATGATAATCATGCTCGGCGGCCACCTTACCTAAATCATTACTATTATCATTGGTATTCAACAGGTAAGAAGCCAGCAAAAGGTCAAAATCAACCCCTTGAAAATTAACTCCTAATCGGTGGAGGCCAACAATCTGTTCCTTAGCGTTAAAGACATCCTTCTTAATGGCGGGATCTTCTAATAATTGCTGCAACGATGGCTGCTTAAGCAATTCAACGTTCCGACTGACTAACCAGGTGGAGCCATCACCAATTACAAAGCCGGCAAATGGCGAAAGGTGGTAATTAGCTAGGGGTAGCTCCAGGTAAAAGCTAAGTGGCGCCTTCAGGTGGTCAACCAAGCCCATTCTATCCTTTGTTAATTGTTGGTATTGAATTGGCTGCAGCTGCTGTTCATCATCCTCAGGAGTGACATTCATTTTCTTCAGAAAAGATTTAAAACCCATTTGTTGGTAAAAATCAATTAACTCTTCATTCTGTGGACCCTGATAACCAATGTCTGCCAAGCCAATCTTAATAGGAGCATCCCGCAAGATGGTTGCTAAGGTTTTATCTTCCCGGGCCACCTGTTCATCAGCAATCAGGTGTTCTTTCATCTTACTCTTTTTAAGGTCGTCCAGATGATCATATAAGGACTCGACCGAGCCAAAGCGTTTCACTAGTTTAATAGCTGTCTTTTCGCCAACCTTCGTGACACCAGGATAATTATCAGAGCTATCACCCATTAGGGCCTTCATGTCAATGATTTGAGTAGGTGTAATCCCTAGTTTGTCCTGGATATGGGCAGGAGTATAATGTTCAGTCTCAGTGACCCCTTTATGCGTTACGGCTACTGTAGTGTGGTCGCTGGCAAGCTGGGTAAGGTCTCGGTCACCAGTAACGATTAATGTTTGATAGCCAGCATCATCGGCCTGCTTAGCAAAGGTCCCAATAATGTCATCAGCCTCATAGTTTGGTAACTCGTAACTATGAAGGCCGGATGCTTTGACTAATTGACGGACGTAAGGCAGTTGTTCCGTTAATTCCTCCGGTGTTTTGTTACGACCACCCTTGTAGTCTTTATACATTTTCGTTCGAAAGGTTACCTTACCGGCATCAAAAGCCACCAGGGCCGCATCTGGATGAAAGGTGTTCAAAACGTGGTCCAGCATTAATTTAAAGCCATAAATTGCTGCCGTATGAAGGCCATCTTTATTGGTAAACTTATCAATTTGGTTGTGCATGGCAAAAAAAGCTCGAAATACAATGCTGTTGCCATCAATCAATAATAATTGCTTAGTCATTTAATTCCCGCCCTTCTATTTCTCAAAATAATTGTACCAAAGATTCCCCATCGACGTTAATTTGATGACTGCTTATTTTTGAGTTAACAAAAAGCCCAGCTAGGAAACATTTCCTAGTCGGGCTTAAAATCATTAATTCCGATCGCTCATGCCGAAGATCTGCAAGAACGAGATGAAAAGGTTAACAAAGTCGAGATAGAGTTGCAAAGCACCCACAATTGCCAAGCCAGTCATGGAGTTTTGATCACTATAGTTGACGTAAATCTGCTTCATCTTTTGCGCATCCCAGGCGGTTAAAACGGTAAAAATAATTACCGCAATGAAGGAAAAAATGTAGGTAATTGCCGGACTCTTTAAGAAAATATTAATAATCCAGGCAATTATCAAGGCAACCAAGGCTGCTAACGCGTGAGCACCAAATCGGCTGAGATCTCGTTTGGTCACCGTTCCATAAATCGTCATCGTGGCAAAAACCGCTGCCGAGCTAACAAAGGCTGCCGCAATATCGGTTCCGGTGTAGACCCCCGCAATCAAGGCAAATTCAACACCGTAGATAATAGAAATTAACATTAACATCACGAAACCACCAACTGGATTGCGAGTGGCACTAAAACTGACCCCCATGGAAAGGGCAATCGGTAAGAGTAAGATCAACCATACCATCGCTGGATGAGCACTGAAGAATGTCATCACTTGATTGGCAAAAACCGTCATGGTGAGGTAAGCACTTAACGCGGAAACCAGCACTGCTAAGGTCATGTTGCCATACATCCGAGTTAAGAAACGGTTCACACCGTTAGTATTGGTCACTATTCGTCGACCAGATTCACCTGAGTAGTTATCCATAGATAATCCCTCTTTCTATTATTATGTTAAAAGTAATTTAAAAATAACACAAAAATGGTAGCAACCACTACCATTTTTACTTAAGTCAATTATTTATTAACAATTTCTTTATACTTATCCTCGTACTTTTCGATATCGCCAGCACCCATGAAGATAATTACGGCATCGTGGTACGTAGTTAATTTGTCCATCGAATCCATGTCAATTCCTTCACTGTGGGGGATCTTAGCTTCCAGGTCAGCACTAGAAATGTTTCCTTTATTCTCACGAATTGAACCAAAAATAGGAGTTACATAAACCTGGTCCGCTTTGCTTAGGGAAGCAGCGAAGCCATCAAGATAGGCAGCTAAGCGAGAGTAGGTATGGGGCTGGAAGACAGCCACAATTTGTTTGTCCGGGTATTTTTGCCGTGCCGCATCAATCGTCGCTTTAATCTCATTCGGGTGGTGAGCGTAATCATCAATCATCTTATTGTCAGCTACATCCGTTTCACTGAAGCGCCGCTTAACACCCCTGAAATTAGCTAACTCTTTCTTAATTTCAGCCATATTGACATGTTCCATGTAGGCAACGGCCAAAACAGCTAAACTATTGAGAATACTGTGTTCCCCATAGAGATGAATAGTAAAAGTACCTAACTTCTGATCGTGAAAGTATGCATCATAAGTTGAACCAGCTGGTGTCCGTTTAATGTTGGTGGCACGGAAATCATCTTGGTCTCCAGTACCATAGTAATAAATCGGCACATTGACGTTCAGCCGATGAAGGTTTTTATCATCGCCCCAGGCGAAAATAGCCTTTTTGACCTGTTTACCATAGGTTTCGAATGATTGACGAACATCATCAATATTCTTGAAGTAATCTGGGTGGTCAAAATCGATATTAGTCATGATCGCGTAATCCGGGTGATAAGCTAGAAAATGATCACGATATTCATCGGCTTCAAAAACGAAGAAACGATCATCAGCACTACCCTTGCCAACCCCGTCACCAATCAAATAACTGGTCGGCTCGACGGCATCAAGGACGTGGGCTAATAGTGCGGTTGTACTCGTTTTACCATGAGCCCCGGCAATGCCAATACTGGTATGGCTAGTAACCTCATGCTCCACGGCTGCCGGATAGGACATTACCGTTAGCCCTAATTCATGGGCCCGTTTAATCTCGGGCTGGTCGTCACCAAAGGCGTTACCCTGGATAACCGTCATTCCTGGTTTAATATTGGCGGAATTAAACGGCAAGATTTTAATGCCCGCTTTTAGTAATGGGCCTTGGGTAAAGGTTTCTTTTTCAATATCCGATCCCAGAACGGTATTGCCCTTATCATGTAAAATTCGAGCAAGGGAAGCCATTCCGGTCCCCTTAATTCCAACAAAATAATATGTCTTCTTCTCCATCAGTCCAGTTTCCTTTCAACCATTAATTCTATTTAAAAGATTATTGAGGGACCGTTAATCCGGTCCCTCAATAATAATAAAGCATTCTAATATTTTGGCAATAGCTTTCACTAATAATTCATTAATTTGCTGGGAAGAAGGTATCAGCTTTCTTAAAGTCAACCGCTTCACCAACTGCTTGCCAGTCATCCGGAATAATCCAAAGCCCCTTCTTATCTGGAGCATTCTTCATCTTTAATTCACGAAAGCCACAGAGCATACCATCACTTTTAACCCCCATTAGGGCCCCCGGCCAAATGATTTTACCATCAGGCATCATGGCACCAGGAAGAGCGACGACCGCCTTAATCCCCTTCTTAACATTAGGAGAACCACAAACGATTTGAACGGTTTGGTCCTGACCAATCCGTGTCTGGGTAATCTTCAAGTGATCAGACTTAGGATGATCCTTCAGCTCTTCCACATAACCAACCACAAACTTAGGGGTTAAGTCCGCCGTCAATTGCTGGTCAAAGCCGGCCGCTGCTAGTTTAGCATTTAACTTAGCAACGGCTGCCTTATTAAGGAAAACCTGGCCATTTTCTTTTTGCAATTCCGGCAAAATAGTGCTGGCGTGCATAAAATTATAGCCGAGTAGTTTATTATCCTTCTGGCTAGTAATTTGGGCAACATCATCTCTAATCACCGTTCGCTGGCTCTTTTCATCGGGAGCAGTGATTACTACAAGAATATCGCCCATCTCGTTAGGATTGTAACTTGAAATTAACATCGAATGTTCCTTTCCACAATTTGAATTTTAAGAACCATCAAAAAATGACGGTCCCTTACCGCCATTTCATTTTACTTCAAATTATTTAAAAAGTCTTCCACTTGTTGCTTTGTTTTCCGTTCCTTGTTAACCAAACGACCAATCTCCTGGCCATTTTCATAGACCACGAAGCTGGGAATACCAAAGATATTTAACTCGGCAGCTAGATCAATGTTTTGGTCACGATCAACGTGGATAAAGGCATAGTCACTAAAATCCTTTTCAATTGCGGGCATCGCTGGCGCAATAAAATGACAATCCGGACACCAATCCGCACTAAAAAAGAGAACGTACTTCCCTCTAGCGATTTTCTTTTGCAATTGATCTTCCTTTATCACTGGTAGCTCTTCCATTGACGATTCCTCCATCAGTTAGTTTTTATTATTATAGCATTTTTCTTATTAAAAGTAAGCAAAATGGTTAAGTTGATGTTCGTGATCGTAATATGTTAAAATACGAGCGTTATCTTAAATTACCTGATCGCCAAATACGTTAGAAAGAAGTAATTTAATTTATGAACGATTCCAATACTCCCGCTAACCCCTGGATAATTCCTTTAACTTTAGGAGCTTCTGGGATAGTCGGTTTTATCATCGGTAAGCTTTTTGGAGATCGGCCAATTTCAGCTGGTCGGATTCTTAAAATGGTACATAACGATTTTGCACGCGAAGGACAAATCACTGGTAGCTGGATCGATCACCATATGGTCCCCTTCCAACGCTTTGCCGTTAAGACCAACGCCTATCGCGGAGGACTGACCCGCCGTGAAGACGATAAACTCGTTAATTATGACTTCTTGGCGGATGCCTATACTGGCAGTCTGCTCGAACTTAAACGAACTGAAAATTAAGAAGGGACCACGTGGTAGCCTTTATCGGGTAGCCACGTGGCCTCTTTAATTTTTTGTCAGTTGACGGTAATCATTCAAAATGGGCAGTTAACTTATAAATTGGTTGGCCCTTGGCCGCAAACTTTTGTTCATATTCTGTCTCAATATTATGTTCATTTTCTTCACTATTGTGTAAATCGAGCCAAACCCCATCAAATTTCATTCCGTAATTATTCATGCTCCATAAAGAAAATTCGAAAAAGCCCATGTTATCGGTTTTAAGTTCAATTGCACCACCGGGTTTCAAGATATCCTGGTAGTTAGCCAAAAATGTCTTATAAGTAAGGCGCCGCTTGGTATGTCGCTTCTTGGGCCATGGATCAGAGAAATTCAAATATAGACGATCGATTTCGTGCGGTTCAAAGAAGGTATCAAGGGCACTTCCATCCCCACAGATTAGCTGAAGATTAGGGAGACGATCTTCTTGAAGAGCCTTTTTTAACGCAATCGCCGCTACCGTCCGTTGTATTTCTAGACCAATAAAGTTAATTTCCGGGTGAGCCTTGGCCATTCCAATGATAAACTGCCCTTTCCCCATCCCAACTTCAAGCTGGATAGGCTGATGCTTGGCAAAACGTTGCTGCCATTTACCCTTCCAATTAGCGGCATCAGTTACCATCATTTCCGGATGAGCTGCAATTAGTGGTTCCGCCCATTTTTTATTTTAACACGCATAATTAATTTTCCTCGCTTAATTTTTTAATTCGTACTCGAAAATAAAATCGGGTCAACAATAATACTTCAACAACCGCAATCACCAGATTAATTCCTAACTGGCTCCAAGACAGATGATAGCCTAGACTAGCTAGGACGATTAATCCTGCTATTAGGGTCGTCACTTTAACTAACAATGATTGAAAGTCGGCTTGTCGCTGAGCAAAACTAACCGGGTAAAGATGGGTAAAGACATTACCATCATACTGGTCAAACAGCGGCATCAGTTGGGTTGCAATTAGATAAATAAACAGGACTGCTAAAATACTATTCAGCCAGACGACCGGCACTAAGAAAACGATGACCATTGCCAATAGGGTCAACCGACTAACAATCCCACTGACATCGGCATTTCGAATAAAGCCCCGGGCATAGAGGTAGGACCAGGGATGTCCAGCGATTGTTAACTGCTTGAGCAGGCCATTAGCCCAAGTTCGGCGTTTCACCTTACCCTCTACTGCAGGCACATCCGTAAAGAGATTAAAGAAGCGGTAAACGCTGTACATTCGATCGGCTTCAGCATTAATGGCCAGTCGCCAATCAAGGCTCAAGTGATGAGTCATTACGCCAACCTCAAAGACTGCTGCCAGGATCAAACCAATTAAGGGAGTCCCTAACCAAGTTACTAGGGCAACCACCAATGGCCATAACCACTGTAAAGTCCGCAGTAATCGTTGGTGGCGACGACCCTCTTGACTGATTCGGGCTTGTGACAAACGCAACCAACTAGCCTTAACTATTAAGAAGGTTAAAAAGATCATGACAATTTCAGTCGTCGTTAACCGTTCAGTCGTCAGGGCAAACGGTAAGGCTACAAAGGTACCGGTTGCCGTTATTAACAGTGCTAAAACTAAACTGTACTGACTGGCCTGTCGGAGATAAGTCTGCATACTTTTAACCTGTGGCAATAAGAACACCGGGTCGGGACGCTCAAGCAAGGTTGCCAGACGACCCAACTGGGCTAGCAAGGTAAACCAGATTGCCAAAAGCCAACGACTCCACCAGAGATGAGGGCCCAATTGCGGAAGCCATTGTGAATATCCATAAGCTAGTGCTCCAAATAAGAAGAAAAGGGCAATGACAAAATGATCATTAAAGACCAATCGCCAGTACTTTAATAGCAACATAAAGTGACGTTGCCGCCGTTGTACAAATAACCTATTCATGATGATCATCCCTTGCTAGGTGCAGATAAATTTCATCCAAGGATTCCCCCGAATGATCACCAAGCTGGCGTAGTTCATTTAAAGTACCATGAGCCCGAACCTTACCATTAGCCAATAAGACAAAACGGTCACAATATTTTTGGGCAGTGTCTAACACATGAGTTGACATCAAGACCGCCACACCGGCTTTTTTTCGCTTCTCAATCAATTCTAGAAGGTCATGGACAGCCAACGGATCAAGGCCGTAAAAGGGTTCATCGATGACTAACAATTTAGCATTAGTCATAAATGCGCAGCAGATCATCACCTTTTGCTTCATCCCTTTGGAAAAATTAGCTGGAAACCAGTCCAACTTATTGGCAAGGCGAAAAGTCTTCAATAGTTGGTGGACCCGTTGCCAAGCTCGTTGGTGATTAAGGCCATACGCAGTCATTGTCAATTCTAAATGTTCGCGTAATGTTAATTCATCATAGAGAATTGGCGTTTCCGGAACATAGGCAATCTGCTTTTTATATTCTTCTGGACTGTCTTGAATATTCAGACCATTAAGACTAATTTCCCCAGAAAATGGCCGCAGAATTCCAATGACATGATTTATGGTTGTAGATTTCCCAGCCCCATTGAGACCAATTAAGCCCACTAATTCGCCGGGTTGAACATCTAAACTGACGTCTTTTAAAACCGGAATTTGGGAATAGCCGCCAACTAGGTGCTTTATTTCGAGTGCCATTATCTTCCCTTCTTTTACTTTCTTGTTTTTCGACTTTTTATTATAACATACCGGTTTATCACCCTCAGCAATGAAGAAAGTCTCATTATAAGTTATACTAGAGGTAACTATTAACAAAGGAGGGGATACAATGACTGATTGTATCTTTTGTAAGATTATTGCCGGTGAAATTCCAAGCTATACGGTCTATGAAGATGATGTTGTGAAAGCATTTCTCGATATTTCACAGGGCACGCCGGGTCATACCTTAGTGGTACCTAAGAAACACGTTCCCGATCTTTTCGCGTATGATGATAAACTAGCGGCAGCCGTTTTTTCTCGGTTACCAAAGATTGCCCGGGCTATTAAGGCGTCTAATCCGGCCATTAAAGGGATGAACGTTATCAACAATAATGGTAAGGTTGCTTATCAATCCGTTTTCCATTCTCATATTCACTTGGTTCCCCGTTATTCCGACCATGATGACTTCAAGATGATTTTTAAGGATAATTCTAGTAAGTACGACGATGCTAAGTACAAGCAAATTCAGCAGTCAATCATTGACCACATGGAAGATAATCAGTAATGGTAAAAAAATTACGATCTTTAGCTACTACTATTCAACAGTTCAATAATCAAGTTAAGGCTCTCAGAGCTAACCTACAACAGTTACAAGATGCCATGAACGGTATTAATCATTTTGTAACCGGAGTTAACCGGGCCTTTGATAAGTGGCAATTTAAAAGTCGCCCCCGCATTGGACGGATTCAAAAGATCAGTCAGCGACTGACTAAACTAAATCGGTAATAATAGCTGTTCAAATAGGTAGATAAAAGGGCTGTGGTACTAGTCCTTTCACCAGAATTAAATATAAGATACATAGTATACAAATAGGTCTCCAGAGCTTGGTTTAACCGAACTTTGGAGACCTATTTTATGTTTTTAGATTAGACCGATAACCTAACCAATCAATTGTTATTATTGTTAGAAGCAGAGGTTGGATTATTTCCCAAATTACCATTAGTCGTACCGTTGGAATTGAGATAATCATCCAGAATGTTCTTTTCATCATTATCCTTGATGGAAACGTTCCCCTTCTTCAGAACATTAGCGACAACCTTGTGCAGGAAGGTGCTATTATTCATATTCTCCTGAACAATTTGGTTACGTAAGTCGTTGATGTGTTGACTCTTCTTACCCTTAGCTGGGTGTTCGATCATGTAAATAACCTGGTAACCATCGTCAGTCTTAACCGGTGAGGAAGTGTAGTCACCGGTTTTCAACTTAAAGGCTGCTTTCTTATATGCTGAATCAAGTTGATTATCAGTATTGTCAAAAGCAGGAACCCGTCCACCATTGTTCTTATTAGAACTATCAGTAGACTTGGACTTAGCTAGTTTCTTGAAGGTCTTGTACTTATTGCTAGAACTGTCTAGCTGATCAATAATACTCTGTGCTTCTGATTTAGAACCAACCAGGATTTCAGCTGTCTGAACCTTTGGCTGATATTTAGCCCACTGCTTGTTGATCTGTTGGTTAGTAATATGAGAGTAATCTCGTACCGCCGCCTGAAGCAAAAGGTTAGACCGAATCTGTTGCTTAAGAGTTTTTTCCGTCAAGCCATTTTGTTGAAGAACCGTATTAAATTGGGATCCATATTGTGACTTGTAACTGTTGTATTCGGCATTTACCTGCTTGTCTGAAACTTGCTTACCGTATTGCTTCTGCAGAACCTTATCCAGAATCATTTGTTGTAAGACCTGCTTACCCTGACTAGTCTGCTTCATGCTAGAGTAATATTCACTCTCGGTAATCTTACCGCCGCTGGTTGTGGCAACTGCCTTATTGCCACAGGCTGCTAAAGGCATCATTAGTGCCACTCCAGCAACAATTGCTAATAATTTTTTGGACTTCACAAAAACACATCCCTTAGAATTAATTTTTCGAAAACTTTCACTCATCCAATATACCACACTTCCCCATCTGATCCAGTATTGTCAAGGAAATGTTAACTGCATCTTCACGAAAAATTAAAAAAGCTAAGGTTGGTAATCCCCACCAACCTTAGTTTTTATTAATTACTTTTTATCCTTATCTGTTGGAGCTTGTGGCATGATTTCGCTGTACAAGTCTTGAATTGGGCTCGTAACCGTCTTATTCAATTGTTGGAGCATCTGGTCAACCTGACGTTCATGATTCATCAGGTCTTGAACAGCCTTCTTACCACTGATTTCTTTTGCTATAGTTTGGATAGCCTTGATCTCGTCATCACTTGGATTTTGACCACTCATTTGTTTACGTTGAGCTGCAGCTTGCATCTGCTGAAACTTCTTGAAGGAATCAAAGGCATCCTTGTCCTTCTTCAATGCATTAAAGGACTTCTTCAAACCCACAAACTCCTGAGTCTTGACCAGTTGACGACTCATTTCATTTGCCGTGTCATAAATATTTACAACCATAATTATTAGTCTCCTTTATACTATCTATCTTGTTAAATTGTATCATGTTTATAGTTTTAATCAAAATAAGGTTTTAACGCTATTCCACCACTGTTTAGCCTTGTTGCCAAAACTATTAACAGATTGATTAAACTGGTTGAACATATCACTATTATTATTAAATAATGCTTTCCAACCACCCGACCTGTTTTCGGTATTATTAGTGGCCCGTGTTTGGGCATCCTTAACCGTAAATTTAGTTCCTGGTGTATTATCTAGGATCCCGGTCAACTCATTTTTAAATAAGGCATTGATACTATGTTCAGAAATATCATTTAAGACGTGCTCCTTATTAGTATCATCATATCCTTCCCAGGTAGCCACCACCACGTCTGGTGTATAGCCAACAATCCACTTATCCCGGTCATTCGACTCATCACCTTTAACACCAGAATTAGTGGTTCCGGTTTTCCCGGCAACGGTATAACCAGCTGGCTTGGCCGTTTCACCAGTCCCATGATCATAAACCCCGATCAACATACTGGTCATTTCCCGAGCCGTTTTGGCAGAAATGACATGTTTCGTCTTATTACCCTTATTTTGTGCCACTACCCGTCCAGAGGCATCTTCAATCTTAGTAATGTAATGAGCCGTTGGCATTTGTCCTTCATTATCAAAGGTCGCGTAGGCCCGCGCCATTTGTTGCGGTGAAACTCCCTTAGTCATCCCGCCAAGAGCCAAAGCTAAGTTCTTATCACTCTTTTCTACTGGCAGGTCAAAGCGTTGAGCCATTGCATAGCCCTGGTTAACACCGATCTTATTAAGTAACCAGACCGCTGGCGCATTTAAGCTTTCATAAAGAGCCTTATACATTGGAACAGTTCCACTATAAGTGTCATCATAGTTCTTCGGCGTATAATTGTTGGTGCCATACGATTGTTTTTTATCTTGCAAGGTTGAATCATAAAAGTAGCCATGTTCAAGGGCTGGTGTGTAAACCACGAGCGGTTTAATGGTCGAACCTGGCTGCCGCCGCATTTGGGTAGCCCGATTAAACCCCCGAAAGACATGTTTGCCTCGACCACCAACAACGGCCGTTACTCCACCGGTTTTCGGATCCAAGGCAATTGAAGCCGACTGGACCTTAGTCCCATCAAACGAATTAGCTGGGAAATTATCGTCATCATCATAGGTTTGTTGCATCGAACGTTGCTGCCCTTGGTCTAGGGTTGTGTAAATCTTGTAACCATCGTTCATAATGTCTTTTTCAGAAATTCCATACTTACTCTCGGCTTCGGCAATCACTGCATCAAAGAAGTATGGATACTTATAGGTATCATTCGGCACGTAACCATTTGTAACGTCCAGTGGCACCTGTTTGTACTGGTCGGCTTGTGTCTGAGTTAGCTTATGATTTTCGACCATTAATTGAAGAACAAGGTTACGCCGCTGCTTAGTAGCAGCTGGGTGGTCAATCGGATCATAAATTCCCGGGGAGGTTAACATTCCCGCTAAGGTTGCAGCCTGAGGTACCGTCAATTCAGTAGCATCTTCATCAAAGTAACGCTTGGCCGCATCTTGTACTCCCCAGACACCATGACCAAAATACGCATTGTTGAGATACATCGTCAAGATATCATTCTTACTGTATTGATTCTCCACTTCTACAGCAATAAAAATTTCTCGAGCCTTGCGGGAAAAGGTCTGTTGCTGAGTAAGAAAAGCGTTCTTGACCAACTGTTGAGTTAAAGTACTACCCCCACCAGAAATATAATTGCGATGGAGAAGCTTATTCTTAATTAATAGGAAACCAGCCCGACCAATTCCTTTGATTGAAAATCCATGTTCATGGTAAAAGTTACGGTCCTCTGTAGACAAGACCGCGTCGGGAACGTTTTTGGAAATTCGGTTGAGACCAACATAGGTTCCTTTTTGGGCATAAAGACTACCAGCCGATTGTTTATTACGATCATAGATAATAGTGGACCGCTCTAAACGGTTTTTAAGGTTACTAACGTCTGCCGTCTTAGCAACAAAGGTCAAATGAATACTCATCACCAAGAAAGCAGCTAGGAAAATGACAATAATCCACCTTGTCAATTGAAAGCGATGCCAAAATTGCTTCACCCAACTACGCATCCGTCGTCCTATTTGTTTAATGGCGGACCAAATTCGCGCCCACATTGTCTTCAACCACGTTTTCACTTTTTCTTTAAAAGATACATTTTGTGGTTCACGTTTCATTTTTATTTCTCCAGTTCATTAACTAACTGATTGCAATTTTAGCATAATCCCGTTCGAACACCATAAAATTTAAGTGGGCTTTAACAATCCTTACCATTTTCTTCATTTTATAATATCCGAACATTATGTATGATAATTATAATTATAATTAGCTTTTGTCTTAAATTTTAGCTTATTCTATGGTAAAATTTGGGCATCAGCATGGAAAAGCATTTAATAATACTAATCCAAGCAAAAGAGGAGAACATTATGAACAACGACATTGAACGCGTTTTAATTACCCAAGACCAAATTAAGGATCTGCTAGACACTATGGCAACAGAAATAACCACTAAGTATCAGGATCAGTTCCCATTAGTTGTCTCAGTATTAACCGGTGCCATGATTTTTACCGGTGATATGTTAAAACGATTAAATTTCAAACTTAACCTCGACCTAGTTGACGTTTCCAGCTATGCCGGTACTAATACAACCGGTCGGGTCAAGCTTATTCAGGATCTCAAATCAAACGTTCAAGGGCGAACGGTAATTATCATGGAAGATATTATTGACACCGGTTTAACCATGAACTTTCTAGTTAAACTCCTTAAAAAACGGGGTGCCAAAAATATTGCAATCTGCGCATTACTAGATAAACCAGCTCGTCGTCAAGTAGACATCAAGGGCGATTTTATTGGTTTTGAAACCCCTGATGAATTTTTAGTCGGTTATGGTCTTGATTACAACAACCTTTATCGCAATCTTCCCTATATTGGAATATTAAAACCCACTGTTTACCAAAAATAACCAATAGTTACAATAAACCGGTTCACAGATTTTTAACTTATCTGTGGACCGGTTTATGTTAAACAAGGTCGGCTTTTAGTTCCTTCCTTATCTTAAATTTAATTCTTACATCTCATCTGGTGCCTGGATATCCAGTAGATTCAGGGCAGACTTTAAAACATCGCTTACTGCCTGAGTCAGGGCTAACCGGGCTGGTTGACTATCATCCTTGTCGAGAATCCGGTTATGAGCATAATACTGGTTAAATTTCTTAGCTAATTCCAGTGCATACTTGGCAACTACAGATGGATCATAGTTAACTGCAGCCCGCTGAATGGCTTCACCATACTGTCCAAGGAAGCTAATCAGGTCCCAAGCAGAATCACCAACCTTAGTCAAGTCAACATCACTAAAGTCCCGAATGCCACCTTTTCGTAAGATACTCTCAGCACGAGCACGAGCGTATTGAACATACGGACCAGTTTCGCCTTCAAACTTTACCACTTCATCCAACTTAAAGTTAACGGCATTCCGTCGGTAATTCTTTAAGTCATGGAAGATTACGGCACCAACCCCAACCTGCTTAGCAACTTCATCGGCATTCTTTAGGTCAGGATTCTTTTCGGCAATTTGTTTTCGAGCCAAATCAACGGAATCATTCAACACATCTTCTAGGGAAACCACATTCCCCCGCCGAGTGGACATCTTGGAACCATTCAAACTCATCAGCCCAAACGAAATGTGGATAATCTGGTTCCACCAGTTAAAGCCCATTTCCTTTAGACCCATCCGCAATTGACGGAAATAGGTATCCTGGTCGGCACCGACAACGTATAGTGACTTAATGTGTCCATACATTCGCTTCCGGTAAAGGGCTGTAGCTAGGTCCCGGGTGATATAAGTTGTGGTTCCATTGGACTTAATGATTAACAATGGCGGCAACTTATACTTATCAAGGTCAACAATCTGAGCACCCCGACTCTTTTTCAGTAAACCTTTGTCACGCAGCAATTGAATTGGTTCATCCATCTTTTGAGCACTAAAGGCTTCACCGTTAAAAGAATCAAAGTGAACATTTAACATGTCATAAACTCGTTGGAACCGCTGTAAAGACATCTCCCGGAACCAGTGCCAAAGTCGCCAAGCTTCTTTATCACCATGCTCCAACTTGGCAAACCAGGCACGGCCATCATCGGTGTATTCTGGATGTTCATCGGCTTCGGTATTAATCTTAACGTAAAGCTTAACCAAAGTGTCAATCGGATCTTCTTTCAGGCCCTTTTGAATTTCTGGTTGGTTGCCCCACATCTTATAAGCAGCCATCATCTTACCAAATTGAGTACCCCAGTCACCAAGGTAGTCAATCCGGATCAAGTGATAATTAACCTTTTCCAAGATCCGCGCAACAGCTTCACCAATCATTGTGGAACGCAGGTGGCCCATCCCCATCGGCTTAGCAATATTTGGTGATGAATAGTCAATCGTCACATTAGCTTGGTGTCCCAGGTCTTGACTCCCATAATTAGCAGGATCGTTTAAGATTTCTTTTAGTACATTGGAACCAACTACTGCCTTGTCAAGGAAAAAGTTAATATACGGGCCAGCCACTACCACCTTACTGAAGCCCTTTTGATCTACCTTGGCAACTAAATCTTTAGCAATTTGCTGTGGCGCTTGGTGAAGCGTCTTAGCAAGAAAGAACGTTGGGAAAGCATAATCTCCGTTTTGAGCATTTTTCGGCCGTTCAATTTTTCCTTCAATCTCTGCCACGTCCATGTCTGGTAAGGCAGTGGCAAGGGCTTTTGCGACTTGTTGTTTTTCGTCCATAATATTCCTCCTTAGTATGAAAAAACGTCTCTAATAAGCATCAAGCTTACTAGAGACGAGTTATTTACCCGCGGTACCACTCTAATTGAATGAAAATTCCACTCTTAATTATCAAATTATCTACCTACAAGGCACGCCTTCGTAGTCAACAGGTCCCTTTCTCTCACTAATAAAGGGTCGCTGATAAGTGTCTAACCATTACTACTCCTTGATTAACGGCATTTACATTGACTAATTATAACAAACTTTAATCTAAATACAAGAAATCTCAGCTAAGAAATATCATTATCCCGCATTATGTTAAAATTATCGTTAAGAATCAATGGAAAACCGACATCAATCGTCATTCAAGCTCATATTATTAACTTAGTGTTAAAACTTCACTAAGGCTAAAAGAACGTTTATATATAATTCTCAAGACGGAATAAATCATAAAATAAAGAAGGTAAAACAAATGCTTGATAATTATAGCCATAAGGTTGTTCTGGTCGGTGATGGCGCAGTTGGATCAGCCTTCGCCTTTTCATTACTCCAGTCGACTCACGAAATTGATGAATTAGTGATCGTGGATCGTAACCAGCAAAAAGCTAATGGTGATGCACTTGACCTCGCTGACATTACCCCCCTGACAAGTCCGGTACGAATTCATGCCGGTAAATATACGGATGCCGCGAACGCTGACGTTGTTGTAATTACGGCTGGAGTGGCACGACAACCGGGTGAATCACGGCTAGACCTGGTAAACAAAAACGTCGCAATTTTTAAAACCATCATCAACCCAATCGTTGCTAGTGGTTTCAATGGTGTTTTCGTTATTTCCAGCAATCCAGTTGATATTTTAACTACCTTAACCCAGCGCCTGAGTGGTTTCCCTCATAAACGAATAATCGGTACTGGAACATCACTTGATTCAATGCGATTACGTGTTTTGCTTGCTCACCGTCTCAATATTTCGGTCAATGCGGTCGATGCTCAGGTACTCGGCGAACACGGCGATACTTCCTTCGCCGCTTTCAATGAAATTACTATTAATGGACAGCCACTGACAAAACAGCTTCATCTTAATACTAAAGACAAAAATCAACTTGAAATTGCTGTTCACCAAGCTGGTGGCAAAATTATTAGTAATAAAGGGGCTACTTTTTACGGAGTTGCCAAATGTTTGGCTACCATTACCAGTGCTATCATTGAAAATCGTAATGTTGTCTTGCCCATCTCAGCACCCTTAGATGGACAATACGGTATTCATGGTCTCTACCTGGGTTCCCCAGCTGTTATTAATAGTCAAGGAATCGGTCAGGTAATCGAATACCCATTAACTGCTGATGAACTGGTTAAAATGCAACAGTCAGCAACAGCAATGCAAGCTGTTTTAAATAAGATTAACTGATCAACTAGTAAAGGGAGTGGTTCGATGAACCACTCCCTTTACTACACAAAAAGCCACCGAACTCCATTCGATGGCTTATCCAGTGCCCCAAACAGGATTCGAACCTGTACATGGAAACCCATACAACGACCTGAACGTTGCGCGTCTGCCAATTCCGCCACTGGGGCAATTTGCTTAATTAGCTATTTACTTAAGCAACACGTTTTATTATATATTAATTTTCAATAATTGCAAGACCTTTATAGGCAATCCTAATGACTTAAATTATCAAATCAAGTGCAATATACCTGTAAAGCTAAACATTGGTGGAAGCATTCTTGCACAGTGTGATTTTGAGATTTGGTGTTGATGGCTTGGGCAACCTGATAAAGATAAAGTCAAAATTGATTGATAAACCCGACCTTGAGGATAAAATTGACGAAGTAAATTGGCTCATTAAAAGATCAGGGAATTACTAACACTGCCGAGGAATTTCATACTCTAATTATTATAAGTTAAAAAGAAGTGCAGCTCCTTTATTGGGAACTGCACTTCTTAAAAACTAAATTTTATTTCTATGCCCCAAACAGGATTCGAACCTGTACATGGAAACCCATACAACGACCTGAACGTTGCGCGTCTGCCAATTCCGCCACTGGGGCAACTTGTAGTTACATATTTAAGCAACAATCATATTATATCTAATTTACCAAAAATTGCAAGAGTCCTTTTTAATTCCTAGAACCAACCAATGATCGTTAGCAAAGCTACTACTAACGCTGCTGTCACAACATAAGAACGATTAGGATTCCCAAAGGTTTCTCTTTTTAAACGAAAATTTGTTTCCATTAGAATATCTACCAGGATCAAATAAATGATACCAAGCGTTTTGAGCCACCAATATACCTTAAAGGTCAAAATAAGGTGAATAATGACTACCGTTAATAAAACAAAAAAGCATACCCGTGCAATTACAAGCCAGTCACTAACATGTTTCTCCTGCTTTGCCCGACTTCCAAAATGGTTAGCGATAATTAATAGTAATACCATAATAATTGCAATCATTCTCAACATAATATTCGCCTACAATCTAACTTTTCCCACTACAACGCAAACAAGCTTAACTCATAATCACCTTTTGCTTTTTCAAATCAAGAAGTCCCCTATCAATAACTTCCAATATTTATTCTAGCATTCTTCTATTCTGAAGGCTAGATGACTAATTACTTGAAAATGATAGCCAAAGAGTGTAAACTAGTCCGGTATTACGTACGACCACAATTAATAATGAGGTGAGACTTAGTGGCTGATTTTGAAATTGGTGACGTTGTAAAGGGTAAAAAGTTCGGTCCAATGGATCATGACTTTACGGGAATTGTTGAAAAAGTTTATAATAACTCAATCATGGTTTCTATTCATGATTTTGACCCTGCCGATAAGAGTGGTGTCAACGAATTAAACGGACGAGCCGTTCTCCGACAAAAAGAAACAAAGATGATTAAGGCCGTTCCCCGTAAGGAAAAAGATGAAAACGAAGACGATAAGGGCAAAAAGTCTAAGACGAGAAGAACACGAACAAGGACAAGTAGGTCTAAGAAATCTACTGCTAAAGCCAAAACCACTAAAAAGCGGGCAACCAAGGCAAAAACAAGTAGGAAAAAAACTACTAAGAAATCAACAAAAAAGGCTGACAAATAGTCAGAAACGTTATATACTAGCTTAGTAAGTTAATTAGGCTAGTAATGCGGGTATAGTTTAGTGGTAAAACTCAACCTTCCCAAGGTTGCGTCGCGAGTTCGATTCTCGTTACCCGCTTTGTTTTTTAACGTAGGATAAATATCCTACGTTTTTTTGTTTTTTAATGGATAGTTTTGTCCAGTTCATTTTTAATTCTTCAATAATTGAATCATAGTGCCATAACCCGTTATTACTAAAAATTTTGGCGCTACTTGAACATTTGCTACCATAGTATTAAAACGCACGTTAACAATTCCGTCTGCTTTTTTAGCAGCTGCTCGTTGTTTCATCTTTTCTTCAACATCGCTATAAAGTTGATCAAAAGATTCAAAAGAATCAATCTCTTCACTTGGTAACATTAGATGACTGGTTGCATTAACAATTCCTAGGATCCGGTGAGCCTGCGGAAATGCTTCAGTTGATAAAAACATTTAATTCCCCTCTCTACGATTAAGTTTAATTATAACAAAAAGGGAACCCAGTCCACCCGACTGTGTTCCCTTTTAACTCACGGAAGGAATCTTGCCACTTTGCACTGGAACTAATTACATTACATTTTTTTGATTCTAAACTTCCGCAAAGTCGCACTTATAACCACCGTTGAAGTGCACCCTGGTGACCTGATTATAGAACTTAATTCAAAACTTTAATTGATATTTCTGGTCACACTTACGTTGCTGCTTGCCTACTCCATAACTTCCTTCGGCGCTTCAACTAGTGAGAGGATTCCATGACGGATCATGGCCTCTTTCTATCTTTCCTTCCACGCTTTTAATATACCACCTTGTGTAAGCGATTACAAGGATTATTTAAACTTTTAACAACATTGCAATTGCTACCATATTATTCAAAGCATGGAGAGCAATGGAATTACGTAAATCACCCGAGCGGCGATAAATATAAGCTAAGACCATCCCCATAAAACAATAGGTTAAAAAGCTAATCACATTTGAACTAATGTGGGCACAAGAAAAGACAATTCCGGACAAAACAACTTTAGGCCAAAAGTAATTACTTTGCAAAAAAAGATTGGTTAATACGCCCCGGAAAATTAATTCTTCAGCAATCGGTGTCAATGTACAAGCAGAGATAACAAAAATAACGGTTGCTAGCTGATTATGGTTAAGCATAGCCGCAATTGCCTGATTATTTGCCGTTTCGGTCTGATGAAAAAACATCAAATTCAATCGTCCAAATATTAACATTCCGGCTAATAAAACTAAGTAACCACCTAATATCATTTCCAACCGTAAATTATGACGAACTGGTAACTGATTATAACGATGGTAAAGTTGCCTTGCCCAATTAATAATAAAGAAAAATAGCGCTAAAAAGGCAACCACTAAAAGAATCGTCAGAATCAAATTATGTGGGTGACGGTTGGCAATGCTAATGGCAACCGGTGGTACTTGAATCAGCAAAAATAAGATCATCATGATCCCGCACCGGTAAAGAAAATTAAACAATTTAGACAACTTAGGCATGCGGATCCTTCTTCTCTGCTTCGCGACGCTTCTTTAAGCGATGATAACTGTGCCTAGCAGTAACATGGGTTACCCAGAGGTTGGCAACCACAAAGCCCAGAATCCAAAGTAAGTATAACCAAAAGCCAGTGATTAAATGAATAATCGTCAACCAAACGAGAATTGCAAAGATCACAAAAGTAGGAAGAATAATTTTAATTAGGTATTCTGCTTTCATTGAAAAACCCCATTTTTTATCCAGTATGTTAAACGTAACGCTATTGCCTACGCTCGCCCTTAATAGCCTTAATTTTGTCTTGGTTGACCAGTACTCTGTCGAATAACTAATTTAACCGGGAAACGGCGAATTTGTTCAGAAGAATGGTCATCATGAATCTTACTTAACAACATTTTTGCCGATTGGATGCCTAGATCAAGAATCGGCTGGTGAATTGTCGTTAGACGTGGTGAAACATATTCATCCATGTAAATGTCATCATAACCAATTATTGATAAACGATCAGGAACCCTAATCTTTCGTTCTGTTAGGCCCCGTAGCAACCCAATTGCCATATCATCGTTCCCAGCGAAAACGGCGGTAGCACCACTGGCCAAAACAGCCGCGGTTGCCGCATAACCACCAGGACGGCTCAAGGAGGCAACGATCACATCCCGCTTTTGATCAAAATTAACTTTATTTTTGATCAAAGTATCATAAAAGCCCTTCATTCGCTGGGTAAAGTTCTCACTTTGCTGGCGAGGCTTTAAAGCAATCACCCGTTGGTGCCCCAAATTAACCAAGTGTTGGGCAGCCAACGTTCCCCCACGGTAATCATCGGTCAACACTCGAGTACCGTGTTGGGCATAGTTTTTATCAAATAGGATATAAGGAATTTCCCGGGATCCAATTAGGCGACTAATGGTATCGGTCGTCATCGTTGCACTAGCAATAATCAATCCATCAATGGAACGAGCAATCATTTGAGAAAGATACTCTTGTTCTAGCTTTGGATCTCGGTTTGCACTAAAAATCAATGGAACCATTTTCTCGTGCTGGGCAACTTGCTGGACTCCCTTAACAAAGGTTCCAAAAAATGGACTACTAATATCTGGGACCAAAACCCCAATCATGCTAGATGACTTCTGCAAGATTAAACTCCGAGCATTAAAATCTGGAACATAGCCGTACTGATCACGCAATTTTAATACCCGATGTTGAGTTTTCTTGCTAAAACGGGCCCCCTTACCATTTAAGATTTGCGAAACCGTCGTTACTGAAACACCAGCCAGTCGAGCGATATCGCGAATTGTTACTTTTTTCCCCATTTCGACCTCACCAATCTTTTATGTTTCTTTTAACTCTATAATATTTGGCGTTGTGATTCAATCACTCTTCAGGAAAAATATCCTTTAAAATTTGTTTCCCGGTTGCCACTTGTGAACCCCGCACTCGAACATAATCAACTTGTGCAAGTAAAACTGAGTATTCCCATAATGATGATAGATCATGTTCGTTAAAATAGTGAAGAGTCAGCTTGACCCGGTCCAGAGCAGCCAAGCGTCCAATAAAGTCATCATTTCCCTTATACTTCCGTGTGCCAACCACAATTGGTAGGTCATGTTCATAAGAATCACGTAATACATTTCCTAAGAGGTTTCCTTGCGTTATTTGAGGATGCTTATCGAGGAAACGCTGAACTTGCCAAATATCAAAATAATGATAATGGTGAGCCACCTTTGTCTTTTCAGAGACGGTCACCAAGTAATCTGTCTGTCGTTCAGTATAAAGAATACTTGCCACCCGGACAACGATTAAACCATTAATTTTACCGTCCCAATCAATACTAATCAGCATACAAAACGTAGGATCTAAGCCGACCACGAAACCAACGTTGAAATAATCATCCCCCGGTAAATTATGAACTTCAATCAAGGTTCCCTGTTGCTTAGCTAGAGCTAGTTGTTCTCTAATTTGATTCTCCGTCATTTTTGCCATGACTAACAGTCCCCCTTTCCATTACATACTAGCTTTCATTTTATTATTGAAGAGTTAGAGTCTCAACAATTTAGTAGTTTAATTATTCACTGTTACTAAATCTAGCAAAGAAAATATTGGGAATCCACAATATTTTGTAGTATGATGGTTGCTGTTAATTCTAAAATAAAGAGGGGCCATTATGGTGATTATTACAGCAGGAATGATTGGTGTCGGCAAAACAACACTGACGGG
>NZ_JBFLGB010000043.1:0-13990 GCF_041859915.1 Limosilactobacillus sp. | reverse complement strand
TCTGGTCAGGTAAAGGAAATGAAGGATGTCCTAGATGTCGATGGTCGGCCGTTCCCTGGCACTGGTTTTGCCATTGAACCAAGTGAAGGGAAGATCTATGCTCCGTTTGATGGCCAGATTAACTTTACCTTTGGCACTCGCCACGCCTTCGGAATAACTTCCGACCAAGGACTGGGCATGGTTATTCACATTGGAATTGGTACCGTTAATATGCGGGGTAAGGGCTTCAATGCTCATTACACTGATGGTGAGAAAGTCAAGCGTGGTCAGCTGCTCTTTGACTTTGACCGCGATCTGATTAAGAATGCCGGATATCAAGATATTATCGTGAACTTCTTTACAGAGCCACGCCGCGTTATTGCTATGAAGAATTTGAAACCTGGTCAGCATGTCCAACACGGTGATCCAGTATTAGACGTTGATTTTAAGTGAGGAGAGTGTTTTTTGATGAAGAAAAGAATCCCCGATTTCTTATACGGTGGTGATTACAATCCAGAACAATGGCCGGAAAACACTTGGAAAGACGATATCAAGATTTTCAAGCAGGCAGACATTAATTCCGCCACCGTCAACGTTTTTTCCTGGTCACTATTGGAACCACGAGAAGGGGAATATGATTTTTCTAAACTAGACAAGATCATTGATAATCTCTCGGCGGCTAACTTTAACATTGTTTTAGCAACCTCAACCGCGGCTATGCCAGCCTGGATGTTTAAGAAATATCCAGATGTTGCCCGGGTTGACTACCAAGGTCGTCGCCACGTCTTTGGGGCCCGTCATAATTTCTGCCCCTCTAGTGATAACTATCGTCGGCTTGCCCGTGAACTGGTCTTAAAGTTAGCGCAACGTTATCATAGTAATCCGCATGTTGTCGCCTGGCACGTTAACAACGAGTACGGGGGTAATTGCTACTGTGACAACTGTGCCCGGGCTTTTCGCAAGTGGCTGAAGAATCGCTACCAGACCCTTGAGGCCTTAAATGCAGCCTGGGACATGAATGTTTGGTCTCATACTATCCATGACTGGGACGAAATTGTGGTTCCAAATGAACTCGGGGATGCCTGGGGACCAGAAGGCACGGAAACAACTGTCGCCGGCTTATCAGTAGACTACTTACGTTTCCAGTCTGATCAAATGCTGGACCTCTTTAAAATGGAAAAGAAGATAATTGAGCAGTATTCGCCCAATATTCCAGTGACAACCAATTTTCATAGTTTACCAAATAAGATGATTGATTATCAGAAATGGGCCAAGGAGCAGGATATTATTTCCTACGATAGTTATCCAGCTTATAATATGCCAACCTACCACCCGGCTTTCCTTTACGACTTGATGCGAACGCTTAAGCATCAGCCATTCATGCTTATGGAATCGACACCATCCCAGGTTAACTGGCAACCCTACAGCCCCCTGAAGCGACCGGGGCAGATGCGAGCTACTGAATTTCAAGCAGTTGCGCATGGAGCGGATACGGTTCAGTTCTTCCAGCTTAAGCAGGCCCGCGGTGGCTCCGAAAAGTTTCACGGAGCGGTAATTGCTCACTCCGGTCGAACCGATACGCGAGCCTTCAAAGAAGTCGCTCAATTGGGGCATGATTTAAAGCGCGTTGGTCGAACAATTCAGCATTCGACAACGCCGGCTAAGGTAGCCTTAGTCTTTGACTGGAATAACTTCTGGTCCTTTGAGTATGTTGATGGGATCACCCAGGATCTGAAGTATGTTCCGCTGATTCTGGATTATTACCGTCAGTTCTATGAACGTAATATTCCAGTCGATGTGATCAGCGTTGACGATGACTTCAGCCAATATGACCTAGTAGTCGCTCCAGTTCTTTACATGGTAAAACCCGGTTTAAGTCAGAAGATTAACAAGTATGTGCAGACCGGTGGGCATTTTGTCACCACCTTCATGTCAGGCATGGTTGGCCCGTCTGACAATATTTACCTGGGCGGCTATCCAGGACCACTGAAAGACGTTACTGGTGTTTGGGTTGAAGAGAGCGATGCCGTTTTGCCCGGCCAGAGTGTCAAAGTCAAGATTGGCGATCAAGATTATGATGCTCACCTAATGTGTGATCTTATTCATCCCCAGGGTGCGAACGTGCTAGCAAGCTACGATAGTGAATTTTACGCTGGTACTGCGGCATTCACCGAAAATCAATATGGCCTTGGGACTGCTTGGTACATTGGGAGTCGGCTTGAACACGCCGGCCTCAGCAAGCTGATTGACTATATCATCAGGGTCGCCAATATTCACTCACTGATTCCTAAACAGACACCGTTGGAGATTACCAAACGTGTCACCACTGATGGCCGGGAACTCTACTTTGTTTTGAATATGAGTAATGCTGAACACTTCTTGCCGAAAAGCTTGGCCAATTACCATGACTTGTTGACAGGTAAGCAGGCAGCGCCGAAGCTGAATGGCTGGGGCGTCGAGCTTCTTTCCAAGAACTAACGATAACTTACACATTGATTCCTCTTATAATAAAAAGCAGCGGCAACGATTATCAAATGGTGATCGTTATCGCTGTTTTTTTTGATATTTGGCAGGGGCTAGTTTGAACTGGACCGTGGAGGGGACCTTAGCACTGGTCGGATAAGAAATCGTAAAACCGTGTTTATTGACGGCAACCTTGCCAGTAATTGATTTATTGATCAATTGATTATGGATGATAACTCTGTGATTGCCTTTCACAGTGAAGCCTTGACGACTGGCGGCATGGTTGAGCGCGGCTGGCTGAGTTAAATAATGATGGATTAATTGCGGCGCTCGGCGTTCTGCTGTAGTAGCTTGGTTGTCAACGATTAGATCCCCATTGGCATCAAAATCTTCCACGGCCACATAAGCAACATGACCGTGAGCATTGAAGAAAGCCAATTGGTGTTTAGTTTGGTAGGCTGTGGCGTTGATGTAAGTGACGGCATACACCTGGTTGCGTGGCTGCTGGAACTTAGCAGCTTGGCTGGGTAAACCGACAATGATCATCAGTATGAAGGTTGTTAGTAAGGTAAGCCACCACCGTAAATAAGATCTTTGCATTGATGTTTTCTCCCCTGGAATTAGTGAATATGGTTATTATGAGCTATTATTGTGCGTACCGAAAATTAGGCATTGTACAAAAAAGCCTCTCGTTGCTTGCACTAGCGGGAGGCTTTTTTGGTTGAAATCTGGTGAACTTCCAAGATTTATTCCGTTTATATTATAGCATTCTTTTCCTAGTTACTAGATGCTAATGGCCTTTTTGCTTAATTATGATGTTGCACTTAGATTGTAAATCCGGGAATAATTAATTTCCTATAATCTTGCTTGACCTAAACCACGGTTTAAGTAATAGACTGATAATTGGAAGAAAGTTCTGTATATGGCAAATATGAATGGCAAAGTAGCAATTATTACTGGTGCTTCATCTGGCTTTGGTAAGGGTACTGCTTTAGCGTTTGCTAAGGAAGGTTGTAATTTAGTTTTGAATGCTCGTCATGAAAATAACTTGAAAAAAGTGGCAGATGAGTGTACCCAATTTGGCGTCAAAGTAGTTTATCAAACTGGAGATGCCGCAGATGAACAGGTTGCTAGGCAAACAGTTCAACTAGCTCTTAATACTTTTGGACGAATTGACGAATTGATGTTTTAGATAATAATGCTGGAATTGGAGTAAAGAAAACTATTGTAAATACCACAATGGATGAATTTGATCGTATTATGAGGACTAATGTACGTAGCGCATATGTCTTTACTAAATATGTGGTTCCGACAATGATTAAACAGCACGATGGTCAGGTTATTATGACTTCTTCTATTACCGGAACAATTGGCCAAGCTGGGGGTGTCAGCTTATACATGTAGTAAATTTGCTTTACGTGGACTCGGCCAAGCAATGGAGCAAGAATTGTTACCTCTGGGAATTAGAACAACGGTATTTTTACCTCATGCAGGAGCAACTAACTTTGAGATTGGAGCTGGACGGACAAAACAAGGTGTTGAACATTCTGATTATCTATCTGCTGAAGACGTAGGAATAGCTTTGGTTAATGTTTGTGAATAGCCTAAACATGCCTGGGTTGTAGAACTTAAATTAGCTTCTTTGGCGGATTTATGGCCTGGACTAACTAGATACATCCCTGACGACTACCCAGAAATTAATAAAAACACTAAAACTGGTTTTTAATGCCGAGGTATTGGAATTAACCTTTTTAACAGTGGTTAATCAACAGGGGACATTTGCTGTCAACAATGCTCTTAAAAATGTTGCAATGACATTAGCTAATACTGTTTCTTGGATTGTTTATGCTATTAAAGCGCCAATTTATTGGTTTTACGTACTGCTTTTGATAGTTGCTAACACTTAGGGCCTATTATTGTTTGCCATGTTCCTGGGAGATTGATGGAAATCATAGTTGGAATTGGTTCACTAATCCTAACTATTTTGCATTCCCAGAAGCTTGATCATTGATGACCGAGTAGTTCACTAATCTAGTATGGGGCTGGTTACTGTATGTTAATTGTATGTTATAATAATATACAATTAGTTAGGAAAGGGTGATAGTTATGTCTACAAGTCCAACTACTATTCGTCTTGATGATCACTTAAAAAATCAATTAAATAAAGCTTTAAAGCCTATGGGTCTTAGTATTAACGCATATTTTAATATGGCTGCTCGACAATTAGTTATTCAAAGAAAGGTACCTTTTGAAATTCTTACTAAAAAGGAAGTGCCAACCAAAACTACACAAAAAGCACTTGTAGAAGCAGAAGCCAAAGAGCTTGGCATTATTCCTGATGATTCTCCAGAATTTGATAATGTCAATGATCTTAAAAAGTATTTGGATAAAGAATGATGTATTTATTAAAACCTGAACCGCAGTTTAAAAAAGATTATTTAAAATTGAAACATACTCATCCTGAATTAATACCAGATTTAATGAATACACTTAATCAACTGCATTTTAATGGTATAGTCAATGATTCATATCATCCACATATTCTTAATAATCGTGGTGGTAATTATAATGGCAATTACGAATATCATTTGTCTGATGGTAAGGTTGATATATTGGTAATATATAGGCCTCACAAAACTAATCCGCGAATACGATTAGTAAGAGTGGGTAGCCATGATGAATTATTTCATCAAGCTTTAAAATAGATTTAATTTTGCGCATAAAAAAAGGGCGCCTTTTCAGGTACCCTGCCGGCTCGGATAAGTAATCAGCTGATCCAATTTGCACACCAGCATCACTATATTTGTAACTATATTATAACTGATTATCTAATATGATACAATGATAAAGCACACCAGAACATCTTAATCATGTGTTCAATCTGTGTGTGGGGAGGAGGTTCTTCCCAACGCATTGCATCATTATATTTGTATTGTTGCCGCTCTCAAAAAGGTAACTGAAAAAGCTGATTAAGCTTATCATTAAGCTGCTAAAGCACTTGCTTTAACATTTCAGCAGAACAATAAATCAGCGTCTGTTGCGTACGGCAGGCGTTTTTTAATATTTAGAAATATGCTTGTTTGAAGTAAATTAGTGCCTGGGTCACGGCTAAGATGGCAATAATCCAGCGCACCATTTTTGCCGGTATGTATCGGACGACAATTGGCCCCAAATAACCGCCAACAAACATTCCGACGGCCATCGGAAGTGCATCTAGCCAATAAATACGGGATGCAAAACCGTAAATTATTAGAGCTACTAAGTTGGTAAAGCCGCACACCGCATTCTTTACGGCGTTTGTTACCAAAAAGTTCTGTTCCATTAAATAAGTCAAGAGAACTAAAACAACAATCCCGCTGGCAGCGCCAAAGTAGCCCGCGTAAATACCAGTAAGTACTAAAGCAAGCAAGTATAGGCTCTTTTGCCAAAGTGGTCGCTTGCGTCCCGGATGTGGAGTGTGTTTACCGGAAATTAAGATCATCGCACCCGCAATGAGGATGAAGAAGGGGACAACACGTTCAAAGACTTTCCCGGGGAAGGCTAGCAGTAAACAACAGCCAATTACGGAACCAATGACAGTGAAAATTGCGTATTTCAACACTTGATGCCAATGACCATGCAATTCTTTCAAAGAAGCCAAGACCGCACCGAGACTATTCCAGATTAATGCCGCGTCATTCGTAACGTTTGCGTAGACCGGTGCAACTCCCACGCTGAGCAGCAATGGATAAGAAGCTAGCGATGCAAAAGAAGCTGCCGAGGAAAGGATTCCTGCAACAATGCCGCCTAAGATCAGATAAATTATTGTTCCTAGTGATGGGACCGTCCACATTTTTGATTAATCTTCTTTCTAAATTTTATTACTTCACGAATTCAGTACCGTACGGTTATTATATGATTTTTAATACTTTTTTACGAATATAGTGGATAAATGCAACTACTTTAATTATAATAGTCACAATTGATTAAGGAGGGACCGCGATGCTAACAGAGGAACAGATTAACCGGATTCGGGCGTTTAATCGGCATTATACTCAAGTCTTAGGAGTCTTAAACAAACGAACCTTCGATACGAATCTGACTTGGCCGGAGGGGCGGATCTTGTTAGAGGTTGGGATTAACCACCTTGCGACTCCAATGGCGGTCGCTAACCGACTCCAGCTTGATAAAAGCTATGCTAGTCGGATCATTAAGCGACTAACTGACAAAGGCCTGATTGCTAAACGGCCATCACCGACCGATTCGCGGTCAATCAACATTAGCTTAACCGACCAGGGTTGGCACGTGTTTGATGATATTAATCAAAAGTCAAATTTGTTGATTGAGGGCTTGATCAGTGACCTTTCGGCAAAGAAACAGGACCAGTACTGGAAAAGCATCATGACGATTAATCGATTGATTTTCAAGAACGGAGGCAAGTAAGATGTGGCAGGTAAAGAAGTTTGACGAATTAACAACTAAGGAACTCTACGCGATTCTTCAGCTACGGACGGCCGTTTTTGTGGTAGCTCAAAAGCGGATTTACCAAGAAATTGATGGTCGGGACCTACGTGCCTTGCACATTTTCAAAACGGGCCAAAACGGTAAAATTGTTGCTTATGCCCGGGTATTTCTGTTAGATGATGGACAAACGGTTTCCTTTGGCCGAGTGGTTACCAGTAAGGCTGTCCGCGGTCAAGGTGTTGGTGGCCAGCTTCTCAACCAGGTAATGACCACGATTAAGAAGTACTATCCTGATCGGCCAATCGCCATTGAGTCTCAGCAACAGGTACAGGGATTCTACCGGCGGGTTGGCTTTGTTAGTCAAGGGAAACCATTTATCTATAAGTCGACACCGCACGTCAAAATGGTACATGCCCCATTGTGGGATTAATTTTTTGAATAATAGTGGACAAAATCCACTAAAATAAGGAATGAAGAACCTATCACTTTATACACATGATGGGTCCCTTTTGGATGATGTGGTTATTTAGCCCAGAGAAAATTAATTAATTCGCGATTAACCTGGGCGTTGTTGTGCAACTTGCTGTGCTGAGCGTTTTTACCATGAATCTCGACTTCACGGTAGGACTTGGCTCGCGGAGTTACGAGGTACTTGAGCGTCTTGGCAGAGTTAACCGGAACATCCCCGTCGGAATGGGAGCCATCACCCTTATCACCGTAAATGTTTAGTACCCGGGTATTGGTTGGGAAGGTTCGGTGGAGGTCGGTTAACTCCTTAAATCCTGGATCTTCACGTTTAGGTTTACCGGTGCGGGGGTTGACATTGCCAGTGGCCACGCTTTGACCGATGAAACCGTTGTAATGGCCAGCGATGGCAACTAGGTGATCCACCCGTGGCAGCCGGTGGTTATGACGATTGTCGTTGATGTAGTTGATGATTTCTAGGTTACCCATTGAATGGCCGACCAGATTGATAGCTTGGTAATGATGTTGGTGTTCTAAGGCGAGGACAACGTTTTTAACATAGGTGCCACCGTGATGATAGCCTTGAGCGTAGTTGTTTTGATAGTGGCTGAGCTTATTGTCGGCTAGATTGACTTCGACGATCGGGTTAACTGCGTGCGCCGGAATGGTTTGGTTGAAACTAACTTGACCATTTCTAGCAACATTAGCTCGAACAATCGTATTAGTTACCCCAGCGTTACGAGCAGCATCGGCCATTTTTTCTTCGGCGTGAGCGCTACTGCCCCAGCCGTGGACGAAGATGGTTGGGGTTGGGGACTGGACAAACTGTTTGGCGGCTCGTGCCTGTTGCCAGGTATTAAATGAAAAAAGAGCGGCAAGGCCGACGATGAGCACGCCAAAAGCAATTAATAATTGATGACGCATTAGGTGAAACACTTCCTTTAGTGTCCAATTTTAGGAGCTTATGATTAGATGTAAAATGCTTAAGTCAATTAGGTTGTTATGCTTTGCGAGTATTGTTAATATTAGCTTAACAGCTTATGATAGTGTTATATTAATTAGCTAATTATACATTTAGGTTATACTAAGGAAGTAAACAATGGATATTCGTGTATTACGTTATTTTGTTAGTATCGTTGATGAAGGTAATATTTCCAATGCGGCCCAAAAGCTACATGTTTCCCAGCCAACCCTTTCCCGGCAGATCAAAGAATTGGAAGAAGCACTTGGGGTAACGCTTTTTGAACGTGGCCACCGTCGAATTAAACTAACTCAAGAAGGTGCCTATTTGTTTGAACGCGCACGAGAAGTGATTACCCTGGTAGATCGAACGACTTATCACCTGCAAGCACGGGATATGGTTAGTGGAACCCTTGAGATAGGAGCTGGTGAGAGTGATGCCCTCGCTCCGGTGATGGATGCCTTAGCCAGCATCATGCGAGAATACACGGAAGTGCGGGTCAATCTCGTGAGTGGGGATGCCAAACTGATTCGGTGGAAATTGGATCGCGGAATCCTAGACTTTGGGGTCGTCATGGGGCATGAGGATCTCACCAACTATGAATCTTTAGCCTTACCAACTCAGAATCATTGGGGTGTTTTGATGAGCCAGCATGATCCTTTAACCGCTAAAAAAGTCGTGCAACCTGCCGACTTGGTTAAGCGGCCACTTCTGACCTCAATTCAGTCTCGTCACCAAGATACTTTTCGTGACTGGGCTGGTGATTTGATTAATCAGTATCATTTTGCGGGAAATTATAACCTGCTTTATAATGCGGGCCTGCTGGTAAAAACCGGTGCTTGCTTAGCACTGACCTATGCTGGTCTAGTAACGACAAACGCAGAAAGTGGCTTAGTCTTTCGCCCGTTAAGCCCAACAATGATGGATGAAAATAATTTGATCTGGGCCCAGGATCGGCCCCTTCCCAACGTTGCCCAGCTTTTTTTAAAACGGCTTCGACACCGATTAGCAAATAATTAACAGTTAATTCCTCGGGATTATTTCCCGGGGAATTTTTTGCTGTTGACTAATTGAAAGATTGCCATATAATTGTTTGTTAGACAGCTAACAAAAAAGAGGGTGACACTTTAATGAAGAACATTGGGCAATTAATCAAAAGTGCCATGAATACTATCAATAACGACCTGAACCGTTTTGCCAATCAGTATGGATTAACTGGAACCCAGATGGCGATAATTGATTTTATTAACCGTCACTCCACCCATACGGTGAATCAACATGCCCTTGAGGTTGAATTTAACGTCCGGCGTTCCACGATCACAGTGATCCTGAAACGGATGAGCGATCATCAATTGGTGAAGCGCTTCGGTTCATCAACCGATCGTCGTCAAAAGGTTGTTCAATTGACTGCGAAGGGTGAGAAACTGGCACCAATTGTGCAGAGCTATATTCAACATCATGACCAACACCTGTTGGACGGTTACAGTGTTGATCAGGTTCAACTGTTTCGTCGAATGCTAATACACATTAGTAGGGGGGAATAAAATGACAACTGCTGAAAAAATTCCACGTAAAGTGATTGCAGCCGTAATTGCTACCGGGTTGATGTCTTTTTGTGGGGTGATCGTCGAAACCTCGATGAATGTCACCTTTCCGATCTTAATGCGGGAATACCATATTAGTACTGATACCGTGCAGTGGATGACGTCTATTTACCTGTTGGTCGTGGCCATTGTGGTGCCGATGTCGGCGGTTTTAAAGGCATCCTTTAAGACTAAGACGCTCTTCACGGTGGCCAACCTGTTTTTCATCACCGGAGTAGTGATCGATGCCTGTGCGCTTTCGTTTCCCATGCTTTTGTTAGGACGAGCTATTCAGGGCTTCGGTACCGGGATCGCCCTGCCGTTAATGTTTAATATCATCATGGAACAGGTGCCAACATCGAAATTAGGTTTAATGATGGGTATTGGTAACCTGATCACTGGGATTGCTCCGGCTATTGGCCCAACTTTTGGTGGCATCGTGGCTAGTCGTTTGAACTGGCGGTGGGTCTTCTATATTTTGATCCCGTTTCTGATTCTTTCGTTTTGCTTGGGGCAGTGGGGAATCCTGCAGAAGTCACCGATTAGGAAGCAACGACTAGATATGTTGAGTATGCTGCTAATCGTGGCGCTCTTTACCGGGTTCGTCAACGGCTGTAGCAACCTGAGCAGTCGACCATTTCTGAGCTGGAGTGTTGGTGGCTCGCTTTTACTAGGCTTGTTAGGGATGATCGGTTTGATTTGGCGATCATTAACGATTGCCCAACCGGTTTTGAAACTCTCACTGTTCGGTAACCATTCCTTTGCGGGGCACGTTTTAGGGTTCTTTTTAACCCAAATTATTTCATTGGGTTTTGCTTTTCTGTTGCCTAACTATATTCAATTAGTCAATGGTAACGATTCGATGATCGCCGGCTTAATTGTCCTGCCGGCGGGCTTCGCAGGGGCCATCTTCGCTCCGCTGGGTGGTCGAATCCTAGACCGTTTTGGGGCCCGTAAGCCGATCCTGTTTGGAATGACGTTGTGCTTGTTATCATTGGTGACCTTTACTATGATCAGTCGCCACATGGATAACTTTTGGATTAGCTTTGTTTACATCTTCTACATGGCTGGTATGGGCATGTGCATGGGAAGCGTCATGACCGATGCCCTGAAGGTGGTTGGCTCACAAAATAGCACCCAGGGGAACGCTATTATGAACACCCTGCAGCAATTTGCCGGAGCGATCGGGACTTCGGTTGTAGCCACTATTGTTGCGGCTAGCCAGTTAGGTATGCATACCGCTCAGGCCATTTCGACGGCGGTTGGAACCCAGCATGCCTTTATCCTGTTGACCATTCTTTGTCTGGTAACCCTATTCTCTTACCACCGTTATGTTGACTAGTTAAAAATAAACGGCTGAGAAGGATTGCTTTCTCAGCCGTTTGTTTTAGTTTTTCAGTAATCCACTGATTTTATCGGCTAAGGCCGGATAAATAGGCAAGACATTCTGTTGCCAGTCATGGTGGTTGACGTGCAGGCCGATAACGGGGACGAGGTTGTTGATGTCATCAGCGGCGGTGGCACCAATCTCACTAGCCCCGACAAGGCGGTGCTCCTGATCGTAAACAACAGTCAATTTAGCATCCTGTTCGTTAAGTCCGGCGTAGAAACTGCCGTAAGAAAGATCGTGTTCTTCACAATGATATGCAGGATTATCATTAGCCCGATCTGGATTAACACCAACTTGGGCGATTTCCGGGAAGGCAAAAGCGGCAGTACCAATCGTTGGGTAGTGCAGGGGTGTTGTTTCACCCTGTTCAAACTGTCGGTAGAGGTAGTCGGCATCGAGTTCGGCCACCGTAGTCAATTTAGGTAAAGACTGACTGGTGATATCACCCATGGCATAAACACCGGACACATTGGTCTGAAGATGGTCGTCGACATCGATGCCCTTGCGTGAGTAATTGATACCGGCAGCTGCTAAGTCAAGCTTTTCAAGATTAGGGACCCGACCACTGGCGTCGACTACGTAATTAGTTTTTAATTGATCACCATGGTTGGTGGTTACAAGATAACCGGCTTTTGTTTGTTCAACCTTAGTAGCTTCGGTGTGGAAGTGGAACTTAAGACCCCGCTTTTTCAAGATAGCAATCATTTCTTGGGTATATTTCGTGTAGAAGCCCCGCAAAATTCGATCGGACCGAATTAGGAACTCTACTTGGGTACCAGCCGCTGCTAGAAAGGTTGCCAGTTCGATTCCTACGTAACCACCACCGATGAAAATGGCGTGGTCAGGACGGTGGGCAAGCGATAAGACGTCGGTACTATCGTGGGTATATTGCTTACCTGGGATGTTGATCTGGTGTGGTCGGTGACCAGTCGCAATGATGATCTTATCGCCCTGGTATTCTTGACCATTGACCATAATTGTGTGCGGGCTAGTGAACTTTCCGTAGCCAACTGCCACGTCACACATTTTCTCATAAATTGCCTTGGTTTCGGCTGGCCAAGCATCAAAGCGGGCCTTTTTAGTTTTCATTAATTGGTCCCAATCTAGTTGAGCCGCCTGATCAATGCCACGGCCAACTAGTTGCTGGCTGGCTAGAGCCGTGTGAACAGCACCGGAAAGAAAGATTTTGGGTTCACACCCGACGTTTGGGCAGGTGCCACCAAAAAGGCCACCCTCCACGGCCAGTAATGACTTGTCAGTCTTGGCTAGTTTTTGAGCAAGTAGGTAACCAGCCGGACCAGTTCCGAGAATAATGTAATCGTATTTTTGCATGAGTTCCACCTCCAGGGAAGTTAATTCTCCTTTATAATAAGCGATTGTGACGTTAGAAGAAAAAGATTTGCATGTTAAATGGTATGAAAATTTAAGAAAATAAAATATGCAAAAAAGGTATGCGCCGATTGGCAGGATAAGGTCTTGTATTTTCTTCGGTGGCCTTGCTAAAAATTAGTCGAAGAGGCTGACGAACCATAGGTGGGATGCTATCCTGGAGGTAGAAAAATGAAGGGGATGTTTTATGATGGTTGAAAAAACATTTACTAAGGATGAACTTGCTAAATTCAATGGCCAAAATGGTCAGCCAGCTTATGTTGCGGTAGATGGGACCGTCTATGACCTTTCGGCTAAAGCTGCTTGGCAGGGAGGCAAGCACCATGGCCATGTTGCTGGTGTCGATTTGACAGCAGCTTTGAAGAAGGCACCCCATGGAGATAAGGTACTGAAGGGATTACCAGTAGTCGGAAAGTTAACCGACTAATTAATAAAAATTAATTTCAAAATAAAGGCCACCTGGTCGATGATTTAATCATCAGCCGGGTGGCTTTTGTTATGTTTAGCTATCTTCCTCAAAAATTCTTTAGTAGCTCAATCGTTTTTGAAATCATATCTTTGTCAGTTGCAGGCGACTACCATAAAAATGTAGATGATTGAGATAGGAGGAATTTTTAATGGCGGTTAAAGCATATTTACAAATTACGATGGTAGTTCCAGAAAAGAACCGGGCTGCCGCAGCCAAAGTTTACAACGATTATCGTCAACCATTCCTAGACACGATCCCGGGTGCTGAAACCAAGCAATTGCTGGTTCGGGATGAAGATGTTCAAGTCATGCACGGTTTTGATAGTGTTGAACACGCTCAGGCTTACCTGAGATCCGATATGTTTACCAAACATGTTTTTCCGGGCCTAAAGCCAACCTGGACAGGGGATCCAGATGTTCGAATTTATACTGTAGCTTAATTAAAGTCATTAAAATGTAAGCGCTTATAGCCATTAATAAGGAGAGGTTATTATGAAGGAATATTATGCAGCAGCCCGTAAGACTGCAAAAAGGTTACAAGTTGACGTACATTCTCATGGTCAACACTATACCATTGATGAACCAAAAAATGGTGGTGGCTCGAATACCGGAATGAATCCAGTGGAATTAGAATTGAGTACACTCGGAGCTTCACTTCAAGCTACGGCGGCTAAACTGGCTCCCCAAAAGAACTTTCATTATGATAAATTAACCATTAATCTTGAAGGTGACCTTGATCCCCGGGGCTTCATGGGTAATGCAAAGATTCGAAATGGTTTCCAAGAAATTCGGGTGACAATGACTTTTAAGACTAACGCTTCTCAAAAGGACTGTGCTGCCTTTGCGGAG
>NZ_JBFLGB010000042.1:0-14459 GCF_041859915.1 Limosilactobacillus sp. | reverse complement strand
TATCACTATTATCGCCATTTTTTAATTGGCAATATTGCTGCTATCATTCCGGTGGCTAATCCTAAAAGAATTGTACTAAGACTCTCATGGTGCCCCGTCTGTGGTAATTGTATTGCCTGTTTACCTGAATCAGAAGACGTTTCTTGATCATCATTTAATTCTGCCAATGGAGCTTGTAATTGTGCAAGTTGATTATGAAAATTATCTGAATCAATTGGATGTTCGGTACTTGGTGAACTAATAGGAGTTAGTGTTGAAGACGAATTATTTGAGCGCGGCGCTAAACTGTTCGAAGCCATCTCTGATAAATTAGTGTCCCCTTGTAAATCTTGACCATTGTTTTTGAATGCTCCCTTATTAACATCATCATTCATATTCAATATCTCATCTTGCTGATTATTAAGAGATAAATGTTTTTTTGCAGAATGATCAGTTTGGCTTTCTTCTTCACTCGTCGTTACCGAATCGGTCCCGGTACCCTCATCCTTCGTTTCGGGCTTAGCAGTTTGGGTGCCTTCGTCACTCGTCGTCACCGAATCAGTCCCAGTGCCTTCGTCCTTCATTTCAGGCTTAGCAGTCTGGGTACCCTCTTCACTTGTCGTTACTGAATCGGTCCCGGTACCCTCGTCCTTCATTTCAGGTTTGGTGGTTTGGGTGCCTTCGTCACTCGTCGTTACCGAATCGGTCCCGGTACCCTCATCCTTCGTTTCAGGCTTAGTTGTTTGCGTACCCTCTTCGCTTGTCATTATCGAATCAGTCCCGGTACCCTCATCCTTCGTTTCAGGTTTAGTTGTTTGGGTACCCTCTTCACTCGTCGTTATCGAATCAGTCCCGGTACTCTCGTCCTTCATTTCGGGCTTAGTAGTCTGCGTGCCCTCTTCGCTCGTCGTCACTGAATCAGTCCCGGTACCTTCATTCTTCGTTTCAGGCTTAGCAGTTTGCGTGCCTTCGTCACTCGTCGTTACCGAATCGGTCCCGGTACCTTCATCCTTCGTTTCGGGTTTAGTTGTTTGCGTACCCTCTTCACCCGTCGTCACCGAATCAGTCCCAGTGCCTTCGTCCTTCGTTTCAGGCTTAGCAGTCTGGGTACCCTCTTCTCTCGTCGTTACCGAATCGGTCCCGGTACCCTCGTCCTTCGTTTCAGGCTTAGCAGTTTGCGTGCCCTCTTCGCTTGTCGTTACTGAATCGGTCCCGGTGCCTTCGTCCTTCGTTTCAGGTTTAGTTGTTTGGGTACCCTCTTCTCTCGTCGTTACCGAATCTTTTTGATACCGAATTTCTACTGGTGCAAGTGAATCAGAGAGTTGATCCGTTGTTAATTGCAAGGGTGATACCTCAGTAATATCAGCTGTATAGCCATCAATATTCGGTACTTGATACTTAGCAAAAGGTGGAATTTGCCATTCACTAGTAGTTATCTTTCCGTTACTGATTTTAACTGTTCGGGCTGCTGTGACCACTTGTGTAATGACTCGATTTCCTCCTGGTAGGTGCAAAATAATTTGTCGATGAAGCTGCTTCTTCTCCTGGTGAATTTCTGGAGAAGTTATTTTTTCAACCATTAAACTGATTGGTGTACCATTATCAAAATCATGAAATTGCTTAGGAAGTTGATTAACATATTTCCAACCAGCAGGTGGTTGTGGCAAATCTAACATATGACCACTATCCCTGGCAGATACCAAGATTGTTTTATAAGCGACATTTTTATCATTAATGTCCCGGAATACAAAATGAATGCTATGTGGAGAAGCACTGCTAGTCGGATCAATGGGGTAATAATGAATAAAGGGCTGACTATCCTTCGTGTTAACATCGACCTTTTTTGCCATAATCATTTGTGGAACAGCAGTATAGCCTGGAAAATATGGCAAAAAATATTCTGGCCAAATATCATTTGCAGCTTGAATAATGTTACCATTCCGATCGAGCTGTAAAGTGGTGACATGAGTAATATTAACATCCTGATTAGTTAAGGGATTAGTATAACTAATCGTCTGGGTTACTTTTTTTATCGTGACAGCTGGCTTAACAGAATCGGCAATTGCTGTTGACGTTGGGCTAACCTGAGCGGCTAACACTGGTGTCGCTCCCAACGATATTAGTATAGTTGCTGATACCAAACCAAGCATTGAACGGTGATAAAAATAATTTGTTGACATTTTGATTCCTCCTGTTTTTTAGCTCTCACTTAATAAAGAACGTTAGAAAAATCAAAATGAACGTTTTTAAACAAAAATAGCTCGCCAGTTCAAGCTATAAGGCTTCGCTGACGGGCATTTCATTATAATGAATGAAGAACTTTTTCAATATCATCAACAATTTGTTTAGGAGTCAGGTGGTACCACTCATTCATAACATCCAGTGGTACATTATCAGCAAACTCACGTGGGGCTCCAAAATTGATAACTTTCATATCGGTTGGGCCGTAATATCGAGCGATGGTTTCACCAAAGCCTCCATTTAAATTACCATCTTCCAGAGTTACGACAACATCATGATTCTCCGCTAAGTGGTGCAAGTCATGCTGATCAATACCAGTGATCGACTTAGGATTAATCAAAGTTGCATCAATATTCAGTTTCTTCTTTAATTGCTCGTAAACCCTTTCACCAAGTTCCCAGAAATCACCAACGGCCATGATGGCAACCTCGCTTCCGTGGTGAGCAACATCATAATTAATAACGCCATAATCATCTTGGGTTGGTTTACCATGCAGTAACTCCTTTTCGGGCTGGCGAATAATAACGGGTTGTTCTCGTTGTTTCAATGCCCAGTGCAACATGGAAACCATTTCTTCAACGTTTGTCGGAGCTAGGTATTCAATATTAGGAAGATTGCTAATCATCGAAATGTCAAACGTACCCTGGTGAGTGGCAGAGCCTTGAGCGATAGTTCCCCCACGAACAATCATGACTACGGGTGAATCATTTAACGCCATATCATGGATCAATTGATCGTAAGCCCGTTGTAAAAAAGTACTATTTTGAAAGACAACTGGACGAGCGCCCGCTACAGCCATCGCCGTTGCCGTTGTCACTGAATCCTGTTCAGCAATACCAACGTCAAAGTAACGATCCGGGTGTGCCTCTTGGAAACGTTTTAAACCAAAGACACCAGGAATAGCAGCATTAATTGCCACTACTGGCATCCCCGCAGCAATCTGCTTATCAAGTTCATCAAGGACTGCTTCATTATAGCCATTAACTACCGGATGTTTATCCTTACCGGTCTTCAGATCAAACGGTGCACGCCAATGATATTCCATTTTATGTTCTACAGCTGGTGTATAACCCTTACCCTTTAAGGTATTAACATGCAAAACAATCGGATGATCAATATTTTTTACGTCCCGAAAAGCATTAATCATTGTCTGAAGGTCATTCCCATCAGCAACATATTTATAATCTAGACCCATGAACTTAAAGATGTTATTTGGTGACTTACCGTTAGTATCACGCAAGTTCTTAAGTCCCTTATAAAGACCACCCTGGTCCTTATCAATCGCCATTTGATTATCATTGACCACAATAATCAAGTTAGAATGAAGTTTAGCAGCGTTGTTTAAACCTTCAAAAGCCAGACCACCACTCAGCGACCCATCCCCAATCACTGCTAAAATATTATTTTTAGAATGAGGCTTCGTTAAATCACGAGCTTGAGCTAAGCCGACAGCCAACGAAATGGAAGTTGACGTGTGTCCTACCTCGAAGAAATCATGGGCGCTTTCTTCCGGAGAAGTATATCCAGTAATATCTTCATAATGATCCGGATCTAGGAATCCTAATTTGCGGCCCGTGAGCATCTTATGAGCATAGCTCTGATGAGAAACATCCCATACTATCTTATCGTGTGGTGAATTGAAAACGTAGTGATAGGCAATGGTGAGTTCCATTACCCCAAGATTAGGACCGACATGGCCACCAATTGCCGCAGCTCGTTCTAAAACTAACTGCCGCATCTCCGCCGCTAGTTCCTTTAGTTCATCCAGTGACATTTTCTTAATGTCCGCCGGTTCATTCACTACATTTAACAAATAATCCGGATGCAAATTCATCTGACGCCCACTCCTTTAGCTTGAACTAATTTAGTAATCATTTATCTCTCTATTAATCTACTAATATTTTATCACGTTCTAAACCTATCGGAAAATTATCCTAATTCCAAATTGACGTCACCAGATAACTTAAGCTAACATAAAGTTGATTACCAGATGAAGAAACGAATATAATGACACAAATTGATAATATGGCAGTTAAAAAACTTTCACCATTTAAAAAATTAACATCCGAACAAGAACATTTAGTTAACGACGTTCTCCACTTCACTGCTCACCACCTGCAAGAAGATTATCCAGCAACCTATACTATCTTTGGCGATGCCGGAACTGGAAAGAGCGTCATCCTTTCCCAACTTTTTGACCGCCTGCAAAAAGCTGCTCGTCAGGACTCCAATTCTCCTTTTTACCATACCACCAATTATTTTCTCGTTAACCACCCCGAAATTCTGAAAGTTTACCGAGAAATTGCCGGACGATTGCCAGAACTTTACAAGAAAGACTTCGCCCGACCGACTTCACTCATTAACCAATTAGATAAGCGCCATGAAAAGATTGACGTGGCCATCATTGACGAAGCACACCTCCTGCTTTCCAAGCCTGACCATTACAATAATTTTTACCATAATAACCAGTTAGTTGAAATCATTAAACGGGCCAAAGTTGTGGTAATCGTTTTTGATCAATATCAAGTTTTGCGGATGAAAAGTCTCTGGACACCAGGACGTCTCCGCAAAATCACTAACCAATACCCGCATCGCGAATATCACCTTACCAAGATGTTTCGAATGAACGCAAGCCCAGAACTGGTTAAGTGGTTCAATACTTTTACCAACGATTACCGGTTAACACCGTTACCGACCACTGCTCGCAATCACTACGATTTTCGAATTTATAATGATGCTGAACAGATGCGTCAAGCAATCGTTCGACGTAACAAAGCAATTGGCCTTTCGCGAATTCTCTCAACCTCCGGCTATCCTTCCACCCTTGATGGTGGTAAGCATTACATTAAAGAGGGCCGCTTTAAAATGCCCTGGGATCAGTATAACTACACCGCTACACCATGGGCCGAATTGCCACAGACAATTAACGAGGTGGGATCAATTTATACCTGTCAAGGTTTTGACCTTAATTACACCGGCATTATCATTGGCCCTCCCATCAGCCAGATCCCTGCTACTAACCACCTGCAAGTTAACCTTGATAAGTATACCGATACCGAAGCCTTCAAAAAGCGAGCCGACCTTACGGATCCTCAAATGATCACCCGATTAGAGAAAAGGATGATTATGAATTCGCTTAATGTTCTTTTCAAACGGGGCGTTTATGGAACCTACCTCTACGCCCATGATCCATTACTACGGCACACACTATGTCAACTTTTTACCCGCGCAGGTTTTCACTTGCCAAAGGAGGATTAACCAATGAAGAAATTTATTGACAAGCGTCTTTTGATCATTATTGGTCTAATTGCTGCCTTGATCGTCCTTTTTCTAATCTATCGGGATTACCGACCGGAAATTGCCTTGCTTTTTCACCCCACTAAACACAACCAGGCCATCCTGCTCCACCTAATCCGCAGTCATGGTTTACAAGATATGATTTTATTGCTACTACTGATCGCTATTTTTAATGCTATCCCTGGAATGTCTAATTCGGTGGTCTGCATCTTTGCCGGTCTTTGCTATGGACCCTTTATTGGATTTCTAATCAACTGGTTTGGTAATATTCTCGGTAATTGTGCCGTCATGAATTTAATTCGAAAAATTAATCTTTCTAAGCATACCAAGAAATCCAAATTGCTCGGTTATTTATTGAATCAACGACATCCCCTAATTGGTCTTACGATCGGTTACATGATTCCAATCATTCCAAGTCTCCTAGTTAACTATGCTGGTTCCCGGTTAAAAGTTAGCCGTAAACGTTTTTTAATCATGGCTACAGTTGGAATGGCACCAACTTCATTTGTCTATGCCTTTGGTGGCGACGCTATCTTTCGTGGTGACAGTAAACGTATCATCGGTGCTATTATTGCAATCGTCATCATTGTCCTTTGCTATTTTTTAATTAAGAAAATGATCAAACGAACCAAAACTAAACATCAAGTTGCTTAACACAATTCAAAAGGCCTTGCGATACTCATTTAGTACCACAAGGCCTTCAATATTTATTATTGATCTTAATTAAAACGTTTCCAGTATTCTGCTAAGTAACGAGTTGTCAGGCTAATTGGTTTCTTAACTAAATCCAGTGGCCGACCGTGAGCGACAATTTGACCACCATTGCTGCCGCCACGGGGCCCCAAATCCAATAGGTAATCGGCATTGATCACTAAGTTAAGGTCATGAGTAATCGTCACGATGGTAGCACCACGATCGAGCAACTGCTGCATCACACCCAATAGTGTCTTAACATCAAGGGGATGCAGGCCAATCGTTGGCTCATCAAAAACAAAGAGCGTCTTTTGCTGGTTATGATTCAAGTGTTTAACCAATTTCAAACGTTGGGCCTCCCCGCCCGACAGGCTTGGCGTACTCTCACCCAAGTGTAGATAAGCAAGGCCGACTTCTTGTAACAATTTCAGCTCACGTTCAATCTTAGGGACATCCTTGAAAATTGGCAATGCTGCCACTACATCCAACTTTAAGAGGTCAACGATTGAGTAACCATGCCACTTCACTGCCTGAACTGCCTGATTATAACGATTACCATGACAAGTCGGACAAGTTTGCTGCATATCTGGCAAGAACTGGATATCCAGAGTAACCACCCCACTGCCGCCACAAGTAGGACAGGCACCTTGCTTATTATTGTAGGAAAAGTAACTTGTTGTGTAATGCTTTTTCTTAGCTAATGGTTGGGCTGCAAAAAGTTTACGTAAATTATCCATGATACTGGTATAGGTTGCTACTGTTGACCGCATTGTCTTACCAATTGGGGCAGCATCAACACTAACCACCTCACTTAATGGGGTTGTCAATTGCTTAACTTGCTTAGGGACACCTAATCCCTTTGCTTGAGCCTTAATTGCGGGTACTAGGCTATCCAAAATTAGACTAGTTTTCCCAGCTCCCGAAAAACCAGTAATGGCCGTTAACCGATTAACTGGTAACTGGCCACTAACATTCTTAAGATTATAATATCCAGCTACTCGAAATTTGATCTGGTCAGGAGCTGACTCAGCAGTGATTGGCCGCGCAAGTAGTTTAGCCGTCCCATTCAGGTAAGGACCAATCTTAGAAGTAGGGTCTTGAGCAATCTCCGCCGGTGTTCCCTGATTTAAAATTTGTCCCCCTTGTTCACCAGAGCCCGGGCCAATCTCAATAATCCAGTCAGCTGCCTTGATGATATCAATATTATGATCAACAACTACCAATGAATTACCCTGGTTAACTAATTCTCGGAAAACATTTAACAAGCCACTAACGTTATCTGGGTGTAGACCAATAGAAGGCTCATCTAGAATGTACAATACTCCGGTCGTTTGGGTTCGTAGTGTCCGCGCAAGCTGGATTCGTTGCAATTCACCTGTAGAAAGACTGTTACCGTTCCTTGATAAGGTCAAATAGTCCAGGCCTAATTCTAATAGGGGCCGTAAATTATCATCAAATTCTTTAAAAAGGGAGTCAGCCATGACCTTCATATCCGTCGGAAGCGTTGCCTGAACTCGTTTCTTCCAGCCCGTTAATTCTCCTAAGGTGAGATTGCTTACCTGGGCAATGTTTAAGCCACCAGCTAACTGGTGCATTAGTTCCGGTTTGAGACGAGTTCCATGGCAAACGGGACAAGTTGAGTAATGAAAAAACTCACTAATTCTTTTTTGGGCCCGTTCACTCTTACTGGTCTTAGCAGATTCCAGTACTGCCTCATGAGCATTTTCATAAAGGGCGTTAAAATCATGGAAGACCCGTCCAGTTCCAGAACGAAAGTCCATCCGATATTTTTTCTTTGGCCCGTTCAAGACAAACTCTTTTTCTTTAGTGGTTAGGTCTTTATAAGGTACATGAATACGGACGCCAGCCTGCTGGGCAACACTGGGCATAAAGTTTCGCCCTGGCAAATGCCATGAAGCCACTGCTCCATCAGCTAAGCTCAGATTGGGGTCACCAATTAGTTTACTCTCATCGATTTCTCGGACACTTCCGGTTCCCTGGCAGCGTTCACAGGCACCGGTGGAGTTAAAGGCAAAGTCCTCAGCACTAAAGGCCATAAAAGTAGCTCCACAAACAGGACAAGTAATTTTACCCATTGCATTACCGGCCTTACTCATCGCACTAGCAATCGCTAGACTCGGCTTCAAACGGTGACCATTGGGACAAACCGGTGAACCCAAACGGGAGAAAATTAGTCGAATAACATTAAAGGTTTCACTCATTGTCCCGACGGTTGCTCGTTCAGACGGAATTGCTGGCCGTTGTCGCAGTGCCAACGCTGAAGGAATGTGTTTAACACTGGTAACATCAGCCTGGGCACCGAGTTTAATTCGCCGCCGAGTATAAGTTGACAAGGCTTCCAAGTAACGTCGGGAACCTTCCTCATAAAGGATCCCCATTGCTAGGGAACTCTTGCCTGACCCAGAAAGTCCCGAAATTGCTACAAATTTGTGCAAGGGAATGTCGACATCAATGTTTTTTAAATTATGAACCCGACCACCCCGCACTTCAATTTTCGTCGGTAACTTATCTGTTGTTTCCATTCCATAACCATTCCTTTTATCAAAGTGCTGCTTTAAGCATAAACCATCCACTAAGGTCACAGTCAAGCAATTTACTAATGCTGTTTCCAGTCAGACTACTGAATTTGATAATTTCTATTAACAAAAAGGTCAAAACAAACTATTTCCAGCCTCCACAACATTGCCAATAAGTGATCGAAGTCAGTATAATTAAACTGAATTCTTGATAAAGAAGAGGTTTTTAATATGAAAATGCGTCGAATCGATCATATCGTATTGACCGTCAATGACTTGGAAGAATCAATGCGCTTTTACCATGAAGTCTTCGACATGCCGGTGATCAAACAGCAAACCACCGACCAAGTAATTACCCTACGCTGTGGTCACCAGTTAATTCGCCTGCAAAAGGCTGACCGGCCAACCAAGCTAAAGGCACCCCATCCCACAACCGGATCCGCTGACCTTTGTCTCGTTGCTGGTGATAAGTTAGAAGATATCATTCATCACCTACGCAGCTACTACGTGGACGTTATTGAAGGGCCGGTTGTTAAGCATGGCTCTGAGGGTGAGATGACCTCGCTTTACATCCACGATCCTGATAATAATTTGGTTGAAATTGCCGTTTACAAGAATAAGTAAACAAATAAGGGGCTGAGGAATATTTCCTTAACCCCTTATCATTTAGCCTTCCAAGTCTTATTTATTGCGGTTTCGCCAATTTTTCCAGCGATGGATTGATTCGCTCAAGACTAGTGCGACAATCACCACCAAGGCAATTGAGTAACCAATCACACCTAAACGGAAGATACTGGGATGGTTACTACTCCCTTCAACAATGATTGAAGACCCCATGATAACGGCTGCCAAGATAATTACAATCAGGAAACGATTAGTAATACGCTCAATCTGCTTGACTAACCGCTCTTGGCCCTGGTATTTAAAATTTACTTGGGTATCACCATTAGCAATCGTATCTAAAGTAGCACCCACCTTATCTGGCAACTTGCTCGTTTCTTGGGCCGCTGAATATAAGTTAATCAGTTGGTCGTCTAAGGTAGTCCGCCAATTAAATTTTCGTTTCAAATAGCGAAGGCCAAAAGGACGTGCTACCTGCATCATAGAAATGTCAGGATCAAGCTTAGCCACCGTACTTTCTAACGTACCAAAGGCTTTGATTAGCAGTGTTACCTCGGGCTTCATTTGAAGATGGTTTCTCTGACATAGTTGAACAATCTGGTAAAGCATCGTCGTAAAATCAATCTCACCCACTCCCATTGATAGATAGGGATGAATAAAATTACCTAATTCTTTAAGAAACTGCGGTTCATTTACTGAGCCTGTCTTATTGCAAATCGCTAAAACCGCCTGACCAATCCGCCGAGTATTTTTAGTAGTAATTGCCAGCACGACGTTAGCAATTCCGTCTGCCATGGTTGGTGTTAATGTTCCCATCATCCCAAAGTCCAAATAAACAATTCGGTATGGCGGCAACGGTTCTTGTTGCCGATATTCGAGCTGGGTTAACCCGATTTTTACCTGGTGTTGACGAGTCGTTTTTAAACCTAGTTGAGCATTTGTCGGCAAATTTTGAATTAAAATATTACCAGGATGGGGGTCAGCATGAAAAAAGTGATCAACAAAGACCTGCTTCAAAAAGTTCTTTACTAAAACTTGGGCAATATAGTGGCGCTGTGCCTGTTGTTCCTTTTTATGGGATCCCATTGGTTGTTCAAAAAGGCAACGAACACTTTGTCCTTTCATTGCTTGATTCACCAACACTTCGGGGGCACAATACTTGGCATAGACCCGGGGAACACGAATAATGTCATCCCCATTATTCAGCTTATAAAACCGTTCACCATTATGAACCTCATTGATTGTATTAACCTCACTCAATAAAGAAGTGCTTAATTCATCTAACACTTTATTGAAATCAACCACGGTCATCCCAGTCGGTACGTAACGAAGTAGCTTCACCGCCCGGCGCATTAGCATAATATCAGTATTAACTAGCTGACTAACAGCTGGATGCTGAATTTTAACGACTACCGCCGTTCCATCTTTCAGCGTCGCATGATGGGCCTGACCAATTGAAGCCGAAGCAAAGGGCTGTTCATCAAAATGGGCAAAGACAGCACTAATTGGCTTGCCGGTTTGTGCTTCAAAGGTTCGCTGAACGCTCGTAAATGAATCTGCTTGTACCCGATCCTGAAGGCGGCGCAGCTCTTTAATGTAAGCCGGTGACACCAAGTCTGACCGGGTTGAAAGGATTTGGCCAAGCTTAATAAAGGTGGGGCCAAGTTCTTGCAACGCAATACAAACCTCGCGAGGATTGGCCTGATGATAAAAGTTACTCAAGAAATGATGGCGGCGCAGTACTGCCATGATCTCCCGCAAGCGTTGACTTCTTTTGATATTATTAGATTTGCTAACCAATTTACTCACCCCTATTTCTTTTGGATTAATTTAACCCTAATTTTACCGCAGAAAGCTATACAAATATATAGTCACTGGCCTTCGAACTTGCTACAATAGAGTTTGAAATATAATACGAAAGACTAGGTGAATTTATCAAATATGAGTGAATTATGGTCTTCATATTGGTTTAGATTACTCGTTATCATTTTTATTCTGTTTATAGCAGCGCTTTTTACGCTACTCGAATATTCCGTCGTCAAGGTCCGACCAAGTGAATTGAAAGAACTCAAGCAGACCCGGAAAGTTAAGCATGCTGAGCACATGGTCAACAACTTAAATGAATACCTTTCTACTGCCCAGGTTGGGGTCACGATGACCTCCCTGATTTTAGGGTGGATTGGTGATCAATTTATTTCTGATTTATTGATGAAGATTTCCATCGTACCAACTAATGTTCGGGAAGTCGTTTCGCCAATCTTAGGTGTACTGATCTTCACCTTCTTCCACGCCGTTTTTACCGACTTAGTACCAAAAAACATGGCGATCGATCGACCGGTACCAATCCTATTATCAATCGTTCATGTGGTCCAGTTCTTCCACACGATCTTCTATCCGTTTGTTTGGCTCTTTGCTGTCGCTGCGGCGGGAATTACCAAATTACTAGGCTTTAGTGTCCGACCAGAAGAGGATACCTATTCACAAAATGAAATTGTTACCCTCTCTCGTCAATCTGAAAAAGCCGGCGAGATGGATAAAGAAGATGTTGTCTTTATGCAGCGGGCCTTTGAAATGAATGATAAGGTAGCTGCCGATATCATGATTGACCGAACACAGCTATCCGTCATCGATATCAAAGCTACGATTGCTGACGCTGCTAAGCTTTATTTTGAGAAGAAGTTTACCCGTTTCCCAGTCGTCGCTAATAACGACAAGGATCACATCTTAGGTTACATTTTTTCTTATGATGTCATGCGGCAAAACCAAATCAATCCTGAGCAGTCGATTCGCACCATTATGCGAAAGATCCCAATCGTTTACGAAAGCGAACGGATCACCAAGGTCTTACAAACGATGATTAGAAAACAAGTACCAATCGTCGTGGTTCAAGACGAATATGGTGGGACCTCCGGGATCATCACCGATAAGGATATCTACGAAGAACTTTTCGGAACCGTGGGTGAAGAAATTGATCACGCCACTTCCGATATGATCGAAAAGAAGGGACCCGATGCTAAGGGGAACCAAACCTACGAAGTTTCAGGGAAAATGCCCCTTGATGACTTTGAACGTTACTTCCATACCAAGATTGAACAGTTTGAAAACTCCGAAGTAACGACTCTAACCGGGTTCTTCCTTGAGCGACAATATGATTTGAAGGTCGGTCAACCGATCAGGGTTGATAACTTCTCCTTCATCCCTCAAGACCTTCAAAACGCTTATGTTAATAAGTTTAAGGTTATTTATATCCGGCCGAAGAAGACTAAAAAGAATAACGACCAACAAAAGGATAAGTAAAGAAATAGGCCAGTGAGAAAAATTTCTCACTGGCTTATTTTTAGTCTTAATCTGTCCCACAATTATCCATTGCCATTCCGGGAACACAGTTGCACTGCACCTCATCAGGAGCCGTTACCGCTTTTTTCTTTAAGACTTCTTGTAGGGCCTGAATATCTTTTTTGCTTAAGGGCACCTGATTAATAATATGAATTAAAGTCTTACCAACCCGGCGCTCACAAATGCTGGTAAAAAGTTCATCCGCTACCATATCCATTGTTTGCTGCTCCTTGACTAATGGTCGGTAAATAAATCCCCGCCCATGCTTGGTCGTTGACAAAGCACCTTTAACTACTAAGCGACGAAGTAAAGTTTTAACCGTCGCCGTTTTCCAATCGACCTTCCGCTGCAGGATCGTCGTTACCTGACTGCTGGTAGTTTCACCCAGCGTCCAGATAATCCGCATAACCTGCCATTCTGCCGGGGTAATTTCTAATGATGCTTTTTTCATAGGATCTCCTCTTTCTTTCGTTTACATTTGTAGCTATATTTTAACACCGTTATCATAAAATTCCAAAAATCACTGCTATCACCGCTATAGTAATTGACTTCCTTAATTAAGTAAGTAAACTATTATTCGATATCTATTATTCTAAGGAAGTCTCATTAGTCTATGCAAAACCAACGAATTCGCCATGCCCTCATCATCATGGTGCTAGGAACCTTCCTTGGGCTCCTTTGTTCTACTTTAATGAACATTGCCTTGCCAACCTTTATGCACGTTTTTCACATTAGTGAGACCCGTGTGCAATGGGTAATCAATGGCTACATGCTCGTCAATGCCTTGATGATCCCGGTTAGTTCTTACCTTATCAAACGTTTCTCTTTTCGTCACTTGTTTATCTTATTCTGTGGTGTTTTCTTAATAGGAACAATTATCGGGGCGATGGCTCCCGCTTTTATCTTTGTCATCGCCGCTCGGATGATCCAAGCAATTGGGGCTGGGATGATGATGCCCCTTGTTAATGTCCTAGCAATTCGTTACGCTGCACCGGGTAAAAAAGGGCAAATCATGGGAGTGATTGGGCTAGCCTTTAATTGCGCGCCAATTTTCGGCCCCGTCCTTTCAGGGGTATTGCTTAACTACCTTTCTTGGCGCTACCTCTTTATTTTAATCATTCCCTTCATGGCCGTTGTCATGTTAATGGCCATTTTCTTACTGCCTTACATTCCGCACAACGATGCTCCTCGTTTTAATACCAGCGGTTTAATCACGGTCACTATTGGCCTCTGGTCATTACTGATGGGACTTTCAAACGTTTCCAATAATCGGCTAGGGTACTTTAACGTTTGTGGTTACGTCCTAATTGGTTTAACATTTTTACTTCTCTTTTACTTTACCCAGCGCCATAGTGACCACCAACTGATTAATTTAACGATTTTTCATCATAAGCAGTTTGTACTTGCCACGACCATTAATATGCTAATCACAGCGACAATGTATGGCAACACCATTTTGATTCCCCTTCTTGTCCAGATCGTGCTTGGTAAAAGTACCATTATCTCTGCAATGGCCGTTTTACCAGGAGCTTGTCTTACCGGCTTACTTTCGACAACTAGCGGTCGTTTCTACGATATTTACCCCATCCAGATTTTGGTTGGTGCTGGCCTAACAATCGACATTATTGGTACTGCTGGTCAAGCACTCATTGGCGCCAATAGTTCTGTTTGGGTCATTACCCTTTTTCAAACTATTCGCCAATTTGGCCTAGTCACTATGCTGATTCCGTTGCAAACCCAAGCCCTTTCACTACT
>NZ_JBFLGB010000041.1:0-14698 GCF_041859915.1 Limosilactobacillus sp. | reverse complement strand
GCTGCCGGTCATCATTTAAATGTATAGATAAAAAATAAATGGCAAAGGGCTTTAAACCCTTTGCCATTTTGATTAAAATACCTTATGGATATAATTATTCTAATAGGAGGAAAATATGGGTAAGTTCACAATATTGGATCCGTTGATTCAACACAAATTGACAATCATTCGGCGTAAGGAAACTGGTTCGAATGAATTTCGTAGAATTGTCGGTGAAATCGGTAGTATAGAAATGGTTATGCCTGGTGATAACGTAACATTTACTGTTAAGTTACAAAAGCCAGTTGCCCTTGAAAAGGGTCTGAAGTTCACCATTCGTGAAGGTGGACACACTGTTGGTGCCGGTGTGGTATCCGACGTTCTGGACTAATTTTCAATAAGGCGATAAGAAAAGGAATTCGGTTTGCCGGATTCCTTTTTTGCTTTAAATTTAGGCCATGATATCAGGCAATTGGTTGCAATTGCGTGACAGCTACGGTAAACTAATAAAGTATGTAAAGACCAGCTTGATAGATAAAGCAGTGGTCAAATTGAATTGTTATTGGAGGAAATAAAATGTCAGCAAAATGGGAACGCGATAGCGATGCCAGCAAAGGGACATTGACGTTCACGATCGATGTCGACACGATTAAGAAAGGCCTTGACGAAGCCTTCGTTGAAACTCGGAAGAAGATTACGGTTCCAGGATTCCGGAAGGGCCGGGTTCCTCGTCAAATCTTCAACCAAATGTATGGTGAAGAATCACTTTACCAAGATGCCTTAAACAAGGTATTACCTGATGCTTACAGTGCAGCGGTTAAGGAAACCAAGATTCAACCAGTTGCTCAACCTGAAATTAACATCAAGAGTATGGAAAAGGGTCAACCATGGACGCTGACTGCTACGGTTGATGTCATGCCAAAGGTTAAGCTTGGTGACTACAAGGGAATGGAAGTACCTGAACAAGACACCACTGTTTCTGACGATGATGTTAATAAAGAATTGGATAAGAAGCGTCAGCAACAGGCTGAATTGGTCCTTAAGGAAGGGAAACCAGCTGCTAAGGGTGACACGGTTGTTATCGACTACGAAGGTAGTGTCGATGGCAAGAAGTTTGATGGCGGCTCCGCTAATAACTACTCCCTTGAATTAGGTTCTGGTTCCTTTATCCCTGGCTTTGAAGACCAATTAGTTGGCCACAAGTCTGGCGATGACGTTGATGTTAAGGTTACCTTCCCAAAGGACTACCATGAAAAGAAACTGGCTGGTAAGGACGCCATCTTTAAGGTTAAGGTTCACGAAATTAAGGAAAAGCAACTGCCAAAGCTGGATGATGATTTTGCCAAGGATGTCGATGAAGATGTTGACACCTTAGACGAGCTGAAGGCCAAGACCAAGAAGCAGCTTCAAAAGAATAAGGATGACCAGGCTCATGCTGCGATTGAAGATGCTGCTATTGAAAAGGCCGTTGCTAATGCCAAAATTCAGGACATTCCACAAGCAATGTTGGATGATGACACTAACCGGCAGATGCAACAATACCTGGCCGGAATGCAACAACAGGGTATTAGCCCAAAGATGTACTTCCAGATCACAGGTACTAAAGAAGAAGATCTGAAGAAGCAATTTGCTAATGATGCCGAACAACGGGTTAAGACTAACCTAGTTCTGGAAGCTATTGTTGACGATGCTAAGCTAGAAGCCAGTGACGATGAAATGAAGAAAGAAGTTGCTGACTTGGCTAAGCAATACGGCATGAAGGAAGATGCTGTTAAGAAGGCACTGTCTAAGGACATGCTGGCCCACGACATTAAGATTAAGAAGGCCGTTGACCTGGTTGCTAATTCTGCTAAGCAGGTCAAGAGTGCTAAGAAGAATGACGACAAGAAGGCTACCAAGTAAACTTTACTTGTCGTACTTAAAATGCCCAATCGTCTTGATTGGGCATTTTTTATTTTGATAGAAAACACATTGTTCGAAATCAATCTTTAATTTTGGTATGATATTCTCAGAACTTTAGAGGGGGTTTCTTAATGTTTGAAGATACCAAGGGAATGAATTCTGTTCACTGTTCATTCTGTGGTAAATCACAGGACGAAGTGAAAAAAATTGTTGCTGGCCCTGGGGTATACATTTGTAATGAATGTGTGGACTTATGCAAGCAAATTATTGACCAAGAGCTCGCTGAAGATCAAGCCAACCAAGACTTCCGGGTGCCAACTCCAGAAGAAATAGTTAAGGACCTGGATGAGTATGTAATCGGCCAGGACGACGCTAAGAAGACGTTAGCCGTGGCGGTTTATAACCACTACAAACGGGTTAATGCCATGATGGATGGCGATAACGATAATACCGAATTACAAAAGAGTAATATTGCGGTAATTGGACCAACGGGTTCTGGGAAAACCTATTTGGCTCAGTCATTGGCACGTATTCTTAACGTTCCGTTTGCAATTGCTGACGCGACAACCCTAACTCAAGCCGGTTATGTTGGTGAAGACGTGGAGAATATCATTTTGAAATTGCTCCAGGCTGCTAACTTTGATGTTGAGCGAGCGGAAAAGGGTATTATCTATATTGATGAAATTGATAAGATCGCTAAGAAGAGTGAAAATGTTTCAATTACCCGGGATGTATCTGGTGAAGGGGTTCAACAAGCTCTTTTAAAGATTCTGGAAGGAACAATCGCTAATGTGCCGCCGCAGGGTGGTCGTAAGCACCCTCAACAAGAATTTATTCAAGTTGATACAAAGAATATTTTATTTATCGTTGGCGGTGCCTTTGACGGGATTGAAACCATTATCAAGGAGCGCCTAGGTGAAAAGACAATTGGCTTTGGGACCGATTCTGCTAGTGCTAAGGCTAACATCACTGAAAAGAACATTCTTCAGCACGTTATTCCTGAAGACTTGTTAAAGTTTGGCTTGATTCCTGAATTTATTGGTCGCTTGCCCGTCATGACGGCTCTAGAAAAGTTAGATGAACACGACTTAGTGCGGATCTTAACTGAGCCGAAGAATGCCTTAGTTAAGCAGTACCAAGAGTTAATTCGGTTAGATGGTAGCAAACTATCATTTACCGATGGTGCTCTTAAGGCGATGGCTCGGTTGGCAATTAAACGTAATACTGGTGCTCGGGGATTGCGCTCCATTATTGAAGACGTTATGCGTGACGTCATGTTTGAATTGCCAAGTCGTAAAGATGTGGCTGAAGTGGTGATTGATAAGCGCTGTGTTACTCACCACACTGAGCCTCGTTATGTCATGAAGAAGCAGGCTGCTAAGTAAGGAGAAAAGAATGGAAGTTCATAACGTTGACCTAACAATCAGTGCCGTGCGTCCTGAACAGTATCCCAAGACGGCCTATCCTGAGGTCGCCCTAGTAGGTCGTTCAAATGTTGGTAAGTCTTCATTAACCAACGTACTGATTAACCGCCAGAATTTTGCTCACACCTCAAGTCAACCGGGCAAGACCCAGACGTTAAACTTTTATGCTGTGGAGAATCAGCTTTATTTTGTAGATGTTCCTGGCTATGGTTACGCGAAGGTTTCCAAGAAAGAGCGGGAACGTTTCGGCCAGATGATCGAAAATTACTTAACCCAGCGTGAACAACTGTGTGGGGTGATCATGCTGGTTGATGCCCGCCACGCACCAACTGCTGATGATGTCACCATGTACCAATGGCTGGCCTATTATAACTTGCCAACGTTGGTGGTTGGTACTAAGAGTGATAAGGTTAAATCTAATGCGTGGAATCGTCAGGAGAGTCAAATCAGGAAGAAATTGGGAATGACCCCAGATGACCCATTAATACTTTTTTCGGCAAAAACCAAGCGGGGAAAAGAGCAGGTTTGGCAATGGATTGAACGACAAATGGGGATGAATTAAGTGGATTTCAATGATTATCAAAAAGCAGCAAAACGGACCCTTTATGGTAACGAACAGGTATTAACCAATTGTGCCCTTGGATTGGCTGGTGAATCTGGTCAGGTGGTAGACCTAGTAAAAAATTATACCTTTAGGAGTAAAAAGCTTGACCGGCAGGAATTAACCCATGAAATGGGCGATGTGCTGTGGTATTTGTCACAAATTGCTGAATGGGCAGATATTCCCTTTGATGAAGTCGCACGGGCGAACATTGCTGAATTAAATCGTCGTTATCCAAGCGGCTTTAAAAAACGAGGGTAAAAGAAAAGTGAACCAGGGGATTCCCGGTTCACTTTTTTTCTTAATTTTTTTTATCTTGTTTCTTGTTGGTAGTTGTAGTTGACTTTTTCTTGTCAAGTGGTTTCTTCTTTTTAGGGTCAACCGCTAATTGATCAAATAATTTATCCAGTTGTAAACTGCGCCGGGTAACAAGTCCCATTTAAATCGCTCCTTTTATTATCTTTACCATGAATGCTAGCACATTTGAGTAGGGTTCGACAAGCTTGGTGCCTAGCACTTTCGTTGCCTTTTATACCGAAAATCCTTTATAATATTAAGTTAGTAATTTTATCGGAGGGTTATGATGGCAAGCGAACATCTTGAACATAAGTTAACATTATTGCCGGATAAACCCGGCTGTTATTTAATGAAAAACATTAACGGACAGATTATATATGTCGGAAAAGCTAAAAATCTTAAGCATCGGGTTCGCTCATATTTTAAGAGCAGCCATACTGGCAAGGTTGCCAAAATGGTCTCCGAAGTAGCCGACTTCGATATCATCGTCACCGGTACCAACAAGGAATCTTTTCTGTTGGAAATTACACTGATTCAAAAGCATCAGCCGTACTTTAATATTAAATTAAAGCGGGGGACGGGTTACCCTTATATCAAAATTACCAATGAGCGTGACCCCCAGACGATGATCACCGGCCAGGTAAAAAAAGATGGAGCCTATTACTTTGGCCCCTATCCCAATGTTTATGCGGCCGAGGAAACCTTGCACTTTATTCAAAAGGTTTATCCCTTACGACGTTGTCACGGTTATCAGGGACGGCCGTGTTTATATTATCATATGGGGCAATGTTTAGGTGCTTGCTTTAAGAAGGTTCCGGTGAGTGAGTACCAGGCGCAGATTAAACGGATTAAGTCCTTCTTGAACGGTAATACGGCCGCGGTTAAGCGTCAGTTGACACACAAAATGCAGGCGGCCGCTGCGGCACTAAAATATGAACGCGCTGCCGAAATCCGTGACCAACTGCACTACATTGAGGTAACGGTTGAAAAACAAAAAATCATCTCTAACGATAAGACACCCCGGGATCTTTTTAATTTCTATATGGATAAGGGCTGGTTATCGATTCAGGTCTTCTTCATTCGTCAGGCTCGGTTGATGAAGCGTGAGAAACGCCTTTTCCCGGTTGTCGATACGGCCACGGAAGAAATGACCAGTTTTATTCTCCAATTTTACCGGCGTCGTAATAATATCTTGCCTAAGGAGATCTTATTGCCGGCAGGATTGCCTAATAAAGAAATTAGTGAAATCTTAGGGGTACCAGTGCGGACACCAGAACGGGGTGAAAAACACGACCTGATGGAAATGGCGGCTGAGAATGCGCGTCTGACCCTAAATGATAAATTCCGCCTTTTGGAGATGGACCAGAGCAAGACTACTGGTGCGATGAAGGAAATTACCGATGCTCTTGGCTTGCCGGTGGGCCATAAAATTGAAGCCTTTGATCATTCCCACATTCAGGGAGCTGATCCGGTCAGTGCCATGGTGGTTTTTGTCGATGGTGAACCGGCCAAGAAACTTTATCGTAAGTATAAACTTAAAACGGTGATTAACCATGCTGACGAAGCCGCTAGCACCCGTGAAGTCATTCGGCGTCGTTATTCACGACTCTTGAAAGAACACAAACCAATGCCGGACATGATCTTTATGGATGGGGGAGAGATTCAAATGAATGCCGTCAAGGACGTTCTAGTAAATGAATTGGGTCTGGACATTCCGGTGGTGGGGATGGTAAAAAACGATAAGCACCGGACGGCCGACCTACTGTTTGGTGACCATGACCAGCACGTTAACCTTGATCCCCGGAGTCAGGGCTTTTACCTGGTTCAACGAATTCAGGATGAAGTCCACCGCTTTGCCATTACCTTTCATCGTCGGGTCCACACTAAACATTCGTTAAGCTCTCGCCTTGATGAGATTAAGGGTGTCGGGCCCCGAACGCGGACTAAGCTGTTAAAACAGTACGGATCGATTAGTAAAATTGCCGCAGCATCGGTGGATGATATTCGTGCCTTAGGAATTAACCGGCCAACTGCCCAGCTAATCAAGGTTTCCCTACAGAAGAATGCGGCGGTTGCGAAGGGTAGTAGTCATGATTGATTTTGACGCTGTTGGTATTTTCCAATATACTAATAATAACTAAAGAGAACGGAGAATAATTTTAATGAATACATTTGTTGATCAAGTTAAAATTGAAGTGCATGCCGGTAAGGGTGGCGATGGAATGGTGGCCTTTCGGCGTGAAAAATACGTTCCGAACGGTGGCCCTGCCGGCGGTGATGGTGGCCGTGGTGGTAGTATCATCTTAAAGGTTGACGAAGGTCTGCGGACTTTGATGGATTTTCGTTATCACCGAATCTTTAAGGCTAAGAATGGTGGTAATGGGATGAACAAGCAGATGACGGGTCCTAGTGCCGAAGATACCGTGGTAGCAGTTCCCCAGGGGACGACAGTTCGTGATCTTGATACCGGTCAAATTATTGCCGACCTGGTAAAAGAGGGTCAGGAATTGGTCGTGGCCCGTGGTGGTCGCGGTGGCCGTGGAAATATTCACTTTGCCAGTGCTAAGAATCCGGCCCCGGAAATTGCTGAAAATGGTGAACCGGGTGAAGACCACTACCTAGAATTAGAACTTAAGATGTTGGCCGATGTGGGCTTAATTGGTTTTCCATCGGTTGGCAAGTCCACGCTATTATCGGTTGTGACCGGTGCAAAGCCGAAGATTGCGGCCTATGAATTTACTACCTTGGTGCCTAACCTGGGGATGGTAATCTTGCCGGATGGTCGTGACTTCGCCATGGCCGATATGCCCGGCTTGATCGAAGGAGCCTCAAAGGGAGTTGGCTTGGGGCTGAAATTCTTGCGTCACATTGAACGGACCCGAGTTCTTTTGCACCTGGTTGATATGAGCAGCCAGGATCCTGAGCAGGCTATTCAACGTTACCGTCAGATTAACCATGAGTTAGCTAACTATGACCCAGAGCTGTTAAAACGACCACAGATTGTAGTGACAACGAAGATGGATCTGCCTAATGCTCAGGACAACTTAGATCATTTCAAGGCCGAGTTGGCAAAAGACACGACCTTACCGAAGACGCCAACGGTCTTTCCTATTTCGGCGGTTACACACCAAGGAGTTAAACAATTAATGCAACTGACGGCAGATCTCTTGGATAAAACACCAGCCTTTGATAGTGAGAGTCATGACGAGCAGCTGGTAGCCGAGTACCGTGCGGCAGCCCCTAAGAAGGACCAGGCCGACTTTACTATTAGTCGGGATGAAGATGGCACCTGGGTTCTAGGTGGGGCTAAGCTTTTACGGCTCTTTGATATGACTGACCTGACCCATGAACAAAGTCAGTTACGTTTTGCGCGTCAGCTTCGCCAAATGGGCGTTGATGATGCCTTACGGGCCAAGGGAATCAAGGATGGTGACTCGGTCCGGATTAAGAAGTTTGTTTTTGAATTTGTTCAGTAACCATAGTTTTAGAAGGTAGGAAAATAGATATGCAACTTGAATTTTTAGGAACTGGGGCGGGATCGCCCAGCAAGCAGCGGAACGTTTCCAGTGTGGCCCTGCGGCTCTTGGAAGAACGTAACGCTATTTGGCTGTTTGATGTTGGCGAGGCAACGCAGCACCAGATCCTTTATACGACTATTCGACCACGAAAGATTGAAAAAATCTTTATTACCCACCTTCATGGGGACCATATTTTCGGTTTACCGGGTTTGCTTAGTTCCCGTTCCTTCCAGGGGGGCAACGAGCCGTTAACCATTTATGGTCCGGTTGGCATTAAAAGGTTTGTACTGACTGCCTTGCAAGTAAGCCAGTCGCGGTTGAGTTATCCCCTGCATTTTATTGAACTTCACCATGAGGGTAAAGTTTTTGAAGACCAGGGTTTTACGGTTTATGCTAAAAAGCTTGACCATAAAATCACCTGTTATGGCTACCGAATTGTCGAGCACGCTCATCCGGGAGAACTGCAGGTTGAGAAGTTACGAAAGGCTAAAGTACCATCTGGGCCAATTTACGGACAGTTAAAGGCCGGTAAAACCGTGACCCTACCAGATGGTCGTGTTTTAGATGGCCATGATTTTATTGGTCAGCCACAGCCGGGACGGGTTGTAGCTATTCTCGGTGATACCCGGCAAACAAAGAATGCGGTTTGGTTAGCTCAGGATGCGGATGCCTTGGTTCACGAGAGTACCTTTGGCAAAGATGAGGCTCAACTCGCCCATAATTACTATCATTCGACCAGCAAGCAGGCTGCAGAGATTGCTAAGCAGGCGGGAGCTAAGCGGCTTTTCCTAACCCATATTTCAGCTCGCTATGCTGGCAAGGCCGCCTATCAATTAGCTTACCAAGTGCGTAATATCTTTCCTGCTACCCGGGTGGTCAATGATTTAGACGTGTTTGATATTCCGTTTAAAAATAAAGAGAGGAATGGTTGATGATGTTGAAGCGGGTAAAAACATTACGATTTTTACGTAATGAAGTGGTCTTAATCACCGGCGGTTCTAGTGGTATCGGCAAGGCACTCGCCCTTGAAGCCGCCCGTCGAGGTGCCATTGTGGTGGTGGTAGCACGAAACAAGGCCCGGTTGCACGCGGTTGCCCAACGGTGCCTCATTCTATCGGGTCGGCCGGCCTTTGCCTATCAACTTGACGTTACCGACCCGGATACTATCGATCAAGTCCTCAGTCGGATTCAACACGAAGTTGGGGGAATTGATGTCTTGATCAATTCCGCTGGCTTGGGTGAATTTACGGCTGTCGCCCGCCAGAAATTTAACTCAATGGCGGAAATGACCCACATTAATTTGTTAGCCCTGATGTATATCAGTCGTTGTGTGGCCAAGCAGATGATGGATCAAGGCTATGGGGCGATCATTAATCTGGCCTCTCTTGCTGGTAAGATTCCAACACCCAATAGTGCGGTTTATTCAGCCACCAAAGCCGGGGTGATCCAGTTTGATAATGTCTTACGAATGGAAGTCGCTGATTATGGTGTTCAGGTGTTGACGGTTAATCCTGGGCCAATCTCGACGGCCTTTTGGAGGGCTGATCGCTCCGGCAGTTATCGGGCACACCTGCCAAAGTGGATGTTTATTCAACCGAATGAGTTAGCCCGACGAATTTGGGATAACGTTGGTTACAAGACCCGGGAAATCAATGTACCAGCATACGTTGCTTGCCTCGGTTGGCTTTATCAAGTGATTCCTGGGCTTGGTGACTGGGCAATTAAAAAATTCTTTGACTTCCAGCAGGATAAAAAGGATTTATGATAATATGGAAATGGTAATTTAACTTTGACTGTAACCACTGTGTTACAGTCTTTCTTATTTTTGATGGAAAGTGCGTGATGAAGTGTATGGTTGATTCACGGTTTAAATGGAAATTAGCACCGGCTGCAGATGCGGCTCCGGTGGCGATGCTAACCAAGAAGGGGTTGAGCCCCGTGGTGGCCGACTTGCTTGTCAAACGGGGGATCACAACCGCAGAAGCTGCCCAACGATTTTTAAAGCCGGACCCATCTTCAATTCATGATCCTCACCAACTTCATGATATGGATAAGGCTGTTGAGCGGATCCAGCAGGCCGTTGAGCAAGGTGAGCAGATTACAATTTATGGCGATTATGATGCGGATGGCATTACTAGTACGGCGGTGATGTACGAAACCCTTCAAGGAATTGGTGCCAAGGTTAATTATTATATTCCTAATCGCTTTACCGATGGTTACGGACCCAATGCTGCGGCTTATCAGCGGCTAATTGACCAAGGAACTCAACTTATCATAACCGTTGATAATGGCATTAGTGGGAAAGATGTTATTGATCCGGTGGTCAAGCAGGGAGTCGATGTAATCGTGACCGATCACCATGAACTACCTCATGAGCTTCCGCAGGCCACTGCCATCATTCACCCGCAGTACCCTGGTAGTAATTACCCCTTTGCTGGTCTGTCTGGTGTAGGCGTTGCTTTTAAGCTTGCCTGGGCATTGACCGATGAGTTTCCGACAGAGTTATTGGACCTGGTAGCAATTGGTGAGATTGCTGACGTGGTCAGTGTGGCTGATGAGAATCGGGCCTTGATTTCACTGGGCTTGCGAATCTTACGACAAGGGTTACGGCCCGGCTTGCATGCTCTGGTTAAATTAGCGGGCCTAGATGAGGCTAAGTTGACCGATCAGGACATCGGCTTTGGAATTGCACCCCGCCTAAATGCTCTGGGACGGGTCAGTGATGCCAAACTTGGTGTTCAATTGCTGACCACCCTCGATGAGGATCAGGGTCAAACTCTGGCGGAGCAGGTCGAAGCTGCTAACCAACAACGGCGTCAACTGGTGGATAATATTATTCAACCGGCGTTAGCCCAAGCAACAACGGACGAAAACCGCAAACAGCCAGTCCTGGTTCTACTTGGTCATGGCTGGCACCAGGGTGTTCTAGGGATCGTCGCCAGTCGGGTACGGGAGCGGACCGGTAAGCCCACAATTGTCGCTAGTGTTGATGATGGTCAGAAAATTGCTAAGGCCTCAGGGCGAAGTGACGAGCGTTTCAACCTCTTTGCAGCATTGAATCCACACCGTGACCTGATGACAAGCTTTGGTGGCCACCCGGCGGCCTGTGGACTCTCCTTTGCAGTTGATAAATTAGACCAATTACGAGCGGCCTTGGCTACTGAAGCCGCAAAGCAGGGCTTTGATTGGCAGGTGCCGGCGCTATTACAATTGGCGGCCCGCTTAACTCCCGATCAGGTTAATGAAAAGCTCTATCATGATCTGCAGGCACTAGCACCATTTGGCCCGGATAATGAGGAGCCAACCTTTGAATTCGACAATGTTCACCCATCTGGTGTCCGAACGATGGGGAAGGACAATAGTCATTTGAAGTTTAATTTGTCTACTGGTCAACAACGGGTAACGGTGGTTGCCTTTGGTCATGGCCAGGATGCACCGCTTTTTCAAGCACCCGGTAACCAAGTCGATATTGCGGCGACGGTGGGAATCAATGAATGGCATGGTCAGCGGCAAGTTCAATTAATGCTGACTGATGTTCGAGTGCATGGTCCATTAGTGATTGATGAACGAACGACGCATTTACGACCAGACCATTTTAAGCTGCAAGGTGAATACGTGGTCTATGATCAGCGACTACGGAAAAACATTGCCCCGCACGTGGGTGAAGAACATGCCTTGAGCCCACAAGCTGCTGCTCAGGCAGATCTGGGTGGCAAACGGGTGACGTTAGTTGATTTGCCCGATAGCTTAACGGCCCTTAAGAACCTTTTTCAAAATGATACGAGTGCTCCTGCTCAGATTCGCCTATTGTTGACGGACCGCCAAAATATTTATTTAGCAGGGATGCCTAATCGGCAAAACTTTGCCCAGGTTTACCGTTTTCTCCAAAACAATTCCCAGTTACGGTGGCCGGCGCAGGGAAATGCGGTCAGTCAGTACTTAAAAATTAACCCAGTTCGATTAAATTTGATAATTAAAGTGTTTTCTGAGGCGGGATTTGTTACAATAAAAGATGGTGTTTTAACCCTGCAGCCCGTCAGTGGCAAGACAGATTTAAAACAAACGACACAGTATCAAACACAGCTGGCCCGTTACCAAGCCGAAAGGGTATTATTATATGGTGATGTGGCAAGTGTTACTAAATGGATCTTACGGTGCCTAAAGATGAATTAAAGGAGACAATTGTAGAAAATGACTTTAGATCTCTATAAATATGTGGCTAGTATTCCTGACTATCCGGAAAAGGGAATCATCTTTCGGGATATTTTACCATTGATGGCGGATGGCGAAGCATATAAACAAGCAACCGATGAATTAGTTGCTTACGCACGCGATAAAAAGGTCGACATGGTAGTTGGACCTGAAGCACGGGGCTTTATCGTTGGTTGCCCGATTGCCCGTGAATTAGGGGTTGGCTTTGCCCCAGCTCGTAAGAAGGGAAAACTGCCACGGAAGGCCATTAGCGCTACCTATAATTTGGAGTACGGTACGGCAACCTTGCAGATGGAGGCAGATTCTATTAAGCCAGGCCAACGAGTTTTGGTAGTTGATGATCTGCTGGCCACTGGTGGTACTATCTCCGCAACGATTGAAATGGTTGAAAAATTAGGTGGTATCGTGGTCGGTTGTGCGTTCTTAATTGAACTAAGAGATTTGCATGGCCGCGAGAAGATCAAAAATTACGATATGAAAGCACTAATGCAATTTTAATAAAAAGATGTGCTGATGATATGGCACATCTTTTGTTTAAGATAATGATGAGTGGCAAAAGGAGATATTAATTTTATGATCTTTCTTGTTATTTTTGGTGGACTGATGCTGATCTTGGGTGGCTTTTATCTCGCTAACTCTTGGCAGCAATACCATGAGTGGAAAGCAGGAACGATTATTGTAGTCCTTAGTTTGGCAGCAGTAATCTATGGTGGGATTAACCTGCCATACTTTCACCATAACCAACAGGCACGGACTGAGCAGGCGAGTTCCTCTTCGCAAGCGACAGCTCAGGGGCAAAGTGGTAGTGCCTTCTCTAATAAGATGGGAAACATTAATGGTGGCAATAATAACCAAGCTACTCAAGAAGATAAAGAGATGGCGGTGTTACGTCAGTTGCAAAACGGCTATTCTAAACTAGGAACGGTTAGTTTTGACAAAGACTCACAGACCTTTAACATCAAGCCGACCGATAGCGATACCGTCAAGGCCATTCAGGCACTAGTTCAAGATCCTAGTCAGGCTGAGCAGATTGGCTGGCCTAATCTGACCAAGTCGATTAAGGCTAATTCTAAACAGATTGGTAAAGTCTTGGGTAGTAATTATTCTTTGAGCATTGTCAACCCAAGTAACACCAAGCAAGCATTATATACCGCTAAGAATGGCGAAACCACACATGACATTGCAAACCAAAATAACTAATAAGACAATTCAACTGTTAGCAAACTAAAGCTGGTCCTTTACGGAATATTTAAAGTTTGTTATAATAGAACAGTTGAATTATGGAGAGTTGGCAGAGTGGTAATGCACCGGACTCGAAATCCGGCGAACCCGTGTAGAACGGGCGCGCAGGTCCGAATCCTGTACTCTCCTTAATATAATTCATAGACTTTTAGGAAGCTTCAAAAACGTTGTTATATTGGCGTTTCTGAGGTTTTTCTTTTTACTTAATTTTATCTATATGTAAATAATTGTTCTCAAATTGTTCTCAAATTTTATTGGCACGGTGGCCGTCTTGAAATGCGACGGTTTTTTATTTTTTTCATGATATAATAAAAAGGTGCACTGGCAACCACCAATGCACGCACATTTTTTGAAAGGCTGTGAGATTATTACGGAATTTCTTGAATGCGCCTAGCTGGTGGTGTATTGCCGTACACCAGAACAAGGGCGCTTCCTGCTAATCTATCAGCCTAATTGTTGAATATAATATCAACTCTTGACTGGTTATATTATAGCATGGGTTAGCAATCTTGACCAACCGTCTAGCTGTTTGGCTGGACGGTTTTTCTGTACGGCAGATTGTAAGAAATAATTTGGACAAATTTAACGACGTAGATTAAGTAAGAAGATCTCAATTGATGAATGCTAGTTAAAATATTTAAGTGGTCGTGAATTTAGATACCAGTTAATCCAAACTAATTTCTCATTACTCAGCTCTTCAATCAGTTTACCCTTGAGAATAAAGCACCATAAAACTCGATTGCGATTCTCATTATTACTATGTTCATAGGGTTAATAGGCATGGGCAAAATAAACGGCTATGTGTCAACTGTTATTGATGCATAGCCTAAATTTTATGTCATATAAAAAATCAGAGGTGAGATAAAATCTCAACCTCTTACAAAAGCTAATATTACTTTTCAATATTGTTATTAGCATAATTTATGTTATTTAACTTGTCAATAATTTTATTAGGGAACATATACGTGCTTTTTATTTGACTGTTTCCTTCAAAATAATCCTTATGTTTAATTACTCTTCCGTTTATAAAACATACTAATTTCTTAAATCTTTTTTTCTTAGCTATTTCTAAAATTAAGTATGAAGAGATTGTCATAACTAACAACTAATTCCAATTTTTCCTAAAATCAGTTAATTAGCCGTAAATTTGTTACTCGCTCAAGCCATTTCGCCATTTTGCTTTAAATTTAGTATTCATATAATAAAAATATTTATGCTCTAAATATTGCTATTTTTTTTTTTTTTCTAAAATGGAATTTATAAAATATAAATTTTATAAATTCATGCGTGCTATTAAGGAGCTGATTTTTACCAACCAACCACCAAATAACGAGTATGGATTGGAATTGGGAGGTAAGTTTATGGTTTCAAAAAATAATACTTATTTGAAAGAAGTCATGCACTCTCACCGGGTTCCGCACTATGGCCTACGGAAGCTGGGGATTGGTGTGACTTCCGTTTTACTGGGAACGACACTCTACTTTGGTGCCAACGCCCCAGTTCACGCGGATGTAACGACAGCA
>NZ_JBFLGB010000040.1:0-15461 GCF_041859915.1 Limosilactobacillus sp. | reverse complement strand
CGGGGCTTTTATTATCGGTGAATTTAATGAGGCAGCAATCGTAACCTGGCTTTTTATGCTTGGTGAAGTCCTTGAAGATAGTACTTTACATAAAACAAGAGCGGCCGTCAATGACCTCGCCAAGATTGCTCCCAAAACGGCAACCATTGTTACCGAAAATAATGAAATCAAAAAGAAAATGGTTGATTCAGTTAATCCAGGTGAGCGGGTTTTAATTAAAACCGGATCACAGGTCCCGGTAGACGGTCAAATTTTAACCGGCAATGCCGTGTTAAATGAAGCCAGTGTCACCGGAGAGTCAAAACCGATCACTAAAAAAGCAGGTGATCAGATCTATGCGGGGACACTCCTAGAAGATGGCACAATTACGGTTAAAACAACCGCCGCCGGTGAAGAAACAACTTTTGGTAAAATTATCGACTTAGTTGAAGAAGCACAAGATTCACAAACTAAGACCCAACGATTCATCGATCACTTTTCCAAATACTATACCCCTGCAGTGTTAATCATTGCCATTCTGGTTGGTATCATTATGCGAGATTTTCGCCTTGCCATTACGGTGATGGTACTCGGTTGTCCTGGGGCATTAGTGATCGGCGTGCCCGCGTCAACCGTTGCTGGAATTGGAAATGGTGTTAAACACGGGGCACTGTTTAAAAGTTCAGAGGTAATGGATCAAATTCGTCACTTAGATACTGTTGCTTTCGATAAAACGGGGACTTTGACAATTGGTCGACCTGAGGTAACTAAAGTCCGGATCTTGCAAGGAAATCGCCAAGAAATTATTAACCTAGCAGCTGGTATTGAAGCTAATGCTAACCACCCGCTAGCCAAAGCAATTGCTAAGTTACCTACTTCTACTCAAGTCCCTGTTAATAAAATTACAACAATTAAGGGTCAAGGTATTGTGGCAAACGTTAATGGCCATAAATATTTATTAGGAAATCAGGCTCTCATGCAGCGTCACCAACTCCTCTTACCCAAATTAGTATCGGTGGTTAATGAATTAACGAGCCAAGGAAACTCAATCGTTATTTTTGCTAATACTGATAAGTCACAATTAGCTGTTTTCGGTATTAAGGACCAACTCCGTCCCGATGCCGTTGTTGCTCTCCACCAATTAAAGGCAATGGGTATCAAGAAGTTAGTAATGTTGACGGGTGACAATAAGGCAACCGCTACGGAAATTGCCAAAGAACTACCCCTCACCCAAGTAATTGCCGAAATGCTGCCAGAAGACAAAGCACGATTTATTAAAGAGCAGCGTCAAAAAGATCAGCGAATTGCCTTCGTTGGCGATGGAATCAATGACAGCCCCGCCCTCTCACAAGCAAATGTTGCAGTAGCAATGGGGTCAGGTGCTGATATTGCAATGGACGTTTCTGACCTGGTGCTGGTTAAATCAAATCTAACTAGCCTTGTAACTAGTTTTAAATTGGCCCAAGCAACCATGCATAATATGAAGGAAAATATTGTTATCGCCCTAATAACGGTTGTCTTACTCTTCATCGGTTTATTTGCCGGCTATATTGAAATGGCTTCGGGGATGTTGATTCATGAACTGAGCATTTTAATCGTTATTATCAATGCAATGCGACTAATTCATTTTTCACCCCAAAATTGACCAGGATCAATTTTATTTCCAAGGCCCTTAGTTAAAATATCAATATGAAGGATGGTGTTTTTTATGGAAAAAGTAATGATGAAATTGGGTGGCTTAACTTGTCCATCGTGTTTAACTAAAATTGAAAAAAGTGTCGAAAGTTCGGCTGGGACAGGTGATATTAAGGTTCTCTTTAATGCCGGCAAGGTTAAATTTACGTTAGATGATCAACAAACAAGTGTAGATAAAATTAAAAATAAAATTGAAAAAATTGGTTACCAGGTCAAAGCAATTAAAACAAGGGAGTTAGCCAATGACTAATGAAGAACTGTATGCCCAAGAACTAAAACAAAGTGAGATTGACCACCACACACCAACTGCTGGTGCAATGACGGGCCATATTATTTCAAATTTATTAATCCACTCCCTGAAAATCTCCCAAGCCAAGTTCTTTGCGAAGGGTCCTGCCGCGCTCTTTTTGGAAAAGTTTGCTAATCAATGGCTAGATTACGAAATAGCCGAATTCAACCGGCTTAATCAACTGTTAACTGATAATAGTGAAGCCATTCCAACGACGACAAAGCAATTGACCGAGTTTAGCATGCTTGAAGAAAACGGGGCTGACAAGTATCTAAAAGGTAACGAACAATTATTTCAGTTAGTAAAAGATTTTGATACCCAAACCCTATTCATAACTAAGGCAATTAAGCTTGCTCAAAAGGAGGATTGGCCAGAGTTAGGAGCCAATTTATCCCACCTGTTAGCATGGATTAAAGAACAGATTGCCAAAGCGCAGCGTTTTCTCAACCACGAAGTACGCGAAGGACTGTACAATGAAAAAGATGATGATGATTTCTAAAGGGTGGGTGGAAAAATGACTAAAGATTTATGCGTTCAGCTCGTCCCCTTGTTTCAAGGTCTTAATTTAACCAAACAAAGACAAGTTGAACGGTTAGTCCACCATCAACATAATCAAGCTCATGAATTAATCGTAAGTCCAAATGATCCCAATAAGCTCGTCATCGTTGCTCATGGAACAGCTCGGATGTACCATCTCGACGCTGATGGTAACGAGAAGGTGACAAGGTTACTAAAAACCGGAGATTATGTTGGTGAAACCTGGTTGCTTGGCAATGACAACCATAATAATTTTGTTGAAACAGCTAGTGAAAGTGATATTTGCATCCTGAACCGAAGTGATTTCTTACAACTAATCGGTAAGGATACCGAGATCGCGTTTAGACTGCTTAAAGGGCAAGCAGAAAGGATTGCCACCTTACGACAACAAAATTACTTGCTAAGTATCACAAATATTAGTGACCGCATCACCACCTATTTAACTCGTCTCCAGCAACAGGGTGGTCAAAAAATCAAGCTGCCTTTCGCCTTAAAAGACGTTGCTTCCTACCTCGGGACAACCCCCGAAACCCTTTCACGGAAGTTAAGTGCTCTAGAGAAAAGCGGTTATATTAAATATCATCTTCGCCATATTCAAATTCTGAAGCCATTTGATGAATAAGTTAAATTGTTTATTTATTAGTAATCATAGTTAAAATTTTTATTTAAGGAGTAATAGAATCATGAAAAAAGTTGCTATTATTATTGGATCGACACGCCCGAGCCGACGTAGCTTAACTGTTGCCAAATGGATTAAGTCAGTTCTCAGTTCTAGTAAAGAAATTACGTTTGACACGATTGACCTTAAGAAAATTAACTTACCCTTCTTAGACGAGTCCGCACTTCCTGCCTTAGGCAAATATTCACAAGAACACACTAAGAAGTGGAGCGCTTTAATCAAAAGTTATGATGGACTTATTTTACTATTCCCACAATATAACTCTGGTTATCCGGCACCTCTTAAGAACGCCTTGGATTACTTAGGAAAAGAATGGAGCAATAAACCAATTAGCATGGTGACATATGGAGCTCACGGTGGCCTGCAAGCGCAAATTGCTATGAAGCTTGTATTGACGGGTTTCCATGCTAAGCAATTAGCCGTTAATCCCCAAATCTCCATAAATCCTATGGATAGTGATGAGGACGTAACTACTAAGCTAAATGCGTATAATTTTGAAATCGAATTATTAGAGCGAGAATTTGAGCACGTTCTAGCTAACTAACATTTAAAAGAAAACAATTACGGAGCAAGTGGCTAATAACTACTTGCCCCGTTTTAATGTTTTATTCTATTTAAAACTAATGCTGTGGCGTGTTAATTCCAACACTATCCTTAGAGTACAACGATGGATCAGCACTCAAACGCTTAACCAGGTCAGCAATGGAACTAATCGTGGCGTTGTGCCCACCAAATGGCTCACCCTTATGCGTGATTTCATAATTAACTGGACCAGCAGTAAACCAACCGGGACGGATTGCTGTGTAATTCAGATCAGAGCCTTCAATAGCATCGGCTGCTTCACGGTATGGACGTAATACTGGATTTTCATCCAGGTTGCCACCACCTAAACTAGCAGGAATTTCGTTGTAGATACCCATTGAAGTAATGAAGAGCAACCGGGAAACATTATTTCGATCCATCGCCGCTACAATTTTTTAGCAAATTGACCCAAATTTCCACTCAGGGCAGCAAAAACTACATTTTGACCCTTGATAGCTTTGTCTAATCAGCATCACTCATCACGTCACCGCTAATGGCTGTTTCACGACTGCTATCAGTATTCAAGCGGCTGGCAGAACGAGCAAATAGGGTTAGTTGATCATCCGTTTCCTTTAACAAAGTTTGACGAACTGCGCCATCAATTGTTCCTGTCGCACCAATAATTAATACCTTTGTCATTATAATCACTCCTTACTTAAACTGGGTAACCCAATGTTGCAAATCATTAGCGTTAGCATTACCTGACACAACGTCTAATTTCTTGTTCTGGTTGGCAAAGGTTGTTTCGTAATTACCGTTGTTCTCCACACTCGTTTGAACTACTCCTACCTAGACGCTTGAAGTGGAAACATACAGTGGCTTTCAAACTCGTTTAGAAATAATTATTTTGAATTATAATTTATATCATATGCGTTTTATTACGAACTAGCACTACGCGTAAATAATATTAAATCTATTTGATAAGTAATCCAAAGTGAAGCCATTATCAATAACTAATCAATACATTTAGAGCATAGTAGATGATAATAGATAAGTATTTCAAATTATAGTTCCCTTGTACTATGATTAAAATAACAAGTAATCGACAAGGAGACACAATTAAGATGAACAAGCCATATATTATTTGTCACATGATGACCTCGATTGATGGCCGTATTGATTGTGGCATGACCGCTCAGTTACGTGGTAACAATGAATATTACTCTGCCCTTAGCGCTATCAATGCCCCAACCCGAATCAGTGGTCGGGTCACCGCTCAAACTGAATTATCCAATGGCCACCTCGTTACTACTAACAGTGCACCGTTAGGCAAGGAAGCCTTTGGTAAAAATGCTAGTGCCAAAGCTTACGAGATCGTAATGGATACCAAAGGTCGTACTTCATGGGGGAATGATACTGGAGCTGCTAAACCGCACTTGATCATTACTAGTGAGCAAGTTTCAACTGCTTACCTGAAGAACTTGGACGCTAAAGGAATTTCCTGGATTGCTACCGGGAAGGACCACATTGATCTTGCTCGAGCAATGAGTATTCTCGCCGACCAATTTAACGTTGATCGTTTGGCCATTGTTGGTGGTGGAAAGATCAACGGTGGTTTCCTGGACGCTGGCCTAATCGATGAGCTTAGCATCGTTATTGGACCTGGCGCCGATGGACGGATTAATCAACCAAGCCTCTTCGATGGTCGACCAGTTAACCGTCGCCCGATTAGCCTTAAGTTAAAGAACATCCAATCTTACGACGATGGTGCTATTTGGGTACGGTATACTGTTGAAAATTAATACAACTAAAACACCTTAACAGCGTATAATTTACACTACACTGCTAAGGCGTTTTTTAGCTTTCCGGCTTTAATTTTATTAGCTTTCTTTCTAAAGTTGGTACATCGTTGACAATTACCTGGGCACCGGCAGTTTGCAATTCCTGAACCGTTCCATAACCATAGCTGACACCCCAACCGGCAATCCGTTCCTGTTGAGCACCATCGATATCATTATCTGTATCGCCAACCATCAATACCTGGTTGCGAGAATTAGTCATACCCAAACGCCGCAGTGCTTCTTCAATCACTGCTGCCTTCCCTACTCGTTGTTGACCGTCCAAACTAGCACCAACGATCTGATCAAAATACTGGGTCAAATGATAATGCTCTAAAATTTGCCGAACAAAAACTTCTGGTTTAGATGAGGCAACAGCTACCTGTAACTCCGTAGCCGCTAACGATTTTAAGAGGTGCGTTACACCTGGATAAAGTTGATTGTCGAAGACACCATTTTTCCGGTAATAATCATGATAATAATTAACTGCTTGAATGGCTTCCTGGTGAGTAAAGTGCCGAAAACGCCGCATTGACTCTTCTAAAGGTGGCCCGATAAAGAAGCGTAACTTCCTGGTATCTGGTTCCGGGCACCCCATCTTTTCCAGGGCATATTGAACAGACTTGATAATTCCGGGGCCCGATGCAGTTAGGGTTCCATCCAGGTCAAATAAGATTGCTTGCATTATTCCCCTCCTCCTGTTTGCTATTTATCCTACCTTATTATTAACTAGAATAATAGAGTTGTTTAGATAATTTTCCAATTCTCACCGACTAAAAAAGCTGTTAGCAACTAATTAATTGTTAACAACTTTTTATGAATTAAAAGTTAATTTTCTGGCTCATAAACTAGGTGCTCATTCACAAACTCAGTGAAGCCTAGTTCACTCAATTCACGGCCATAGCCAGAGTGCTTAACACCACCGAATGGCAATTCGGGTAGTGAAGCCCAGCCGGAATTAATCCAGGTCATGCCACTTTCAATTTGACTAGCGACGTGACGAGCCTGTTGAATATTTTCACCAAAAACGGTGTTTCCTAAGCCAAAGCTAGAATCATTCGCTAAGTCAATGGCTTCCTGAACGTCATGGTATTTGTAGACCGACATTACGGGGCCAAATAGTTCTTGATCAAAGATTGGATTATCTTTATCAATGTCCGTCAAGATAGTTGGCATGAAGAATTGTCCCGGCAAGTCGACCGGTTGATTGCCATAGTAAACCTTGGCACCGTGTTCAACTGCAGTGTCAACCTGCTTTTGTAACTTGTCCTTAGCCTTCTTGGAATTCATTGGTGCTAAAGTAGTAGAACGGTCAAGTGGATCACCCATCTTAACGGAACTGAAGACCTTCTTAGCTCGCTTCAAGAATTCATCGTAAAGGTTGTCCGGAACGATGAAACGTTTAGATGAGGTGCAGACTTGTCCAGCATTGTATAACCGCGCCGAATAAATCACCTTGGCTAATTTATCAATATCAGCATCTGGCAACACGATAAAGGCATCATTACCACCAAGCTCCATGGTGTTCTTCTTCAAATTTTTAGCGGCCTCGGTGGCAACAGCTTGACCACCGCGTTCAGAGCCGGTCAAGCAAACGCCTTGAACACGCGGATCGGCAATGATTTGACCAACTTGATCATAACTAATGAAAAGATTAGTCAGGCTACCAGTTGGGGCACCGGCTTCTTTGACCAGATCAGCGAAAGCCTGGGCTGAAGTTGGACAGTTAGAAGCATCCTTTAGAATCATCGGATTGCCAACCAAGAAGTTAGGAATGAAGACTCGGGCAATTTGGTAAAATGGGAAGTTCCATGGTTCCACCGCCATCAGGACCCCACTGGCTTGCCGCAAAACATAGGCATTGCCAGATTCAGTGTAAATTGCACGGGGTGCCAAGAATTGGTCGACGTGGCGAACATAATAATCGCAGAAAGAAGCACAAAGTTCTACTTCTCCCTCAGCTTCACCAATTAACTTTCCCATGTCCCTGGTCATCAACTCGGCTAGAGCAGTTTTGCGCTGATGTAAAAGTTGGCCCAGCTTAGTAATTACCCTTTTGCGATCAGCTAAGCCACTGCCATCACGCCACTTTTCATAAAGCTCGTGACCTGCTTGCAAGGCTGCTTCAACATCTTGATCACTAGCATTGTCATATTCATGTTCCACTTGATTAGTATATGGGTTAACTGTTTTATAAGCCATCTCTAAAACCACCTTTCCTAACTAATTGTAACCGTTTCCATTATTTTCACAAGCATTTACAACTGACGTGAATAATCACACAAATGACAATGCATATAGTCTTAATAGTAGTTTGTGAAAAAAGTTAAATTTGTGCATTCTTTAATAAGAAAACATAGTGAAAAGGTCGCTTAAAATTACTAAGCCCCTAAAACCATCCTTTTTGAATGGAATCGTTACTATAAAGCTTATAATTTAATGGCTCATTGTTAATAGTTTTTAGTTGTGGCGAAATTATCTTAAAATAACCTATCTCTGCACCCTTCTTTATTGGTGCAACAAGTCGATTTTGCTTAAGTGAAACGGCAACTGTGTAATTACTAATTGGCCTTTGACCCCAGTAAGAAATTCGTTGTGGTGTTGCATTAAGATAATGCTGGCCACCATGATTAACCTTTATTCTTGTTAATTGCGGGTCCACCTTAACAGAATACTGATGGTAATCATCTTTTAACAACTGGTAGAGTCGTTGAGTCTGGATAAAACGATTATCTTTATTCTGTCCGTTGGCATGCAAAACGACAGTAATGATTTGATGGCCTCGGTAAGTACCGGTGCTGACAAAACAGGCACCAGCACGATCAGAAGTTCCCGTTTTGAGGCCATTAATAGTAACACCTTTCACCGTATACTTACCGCCAGAAAGCATTTTATTTAGGTTTTGTACAGATTTGGTGCGGTTCTTACTAATCATAAAATTAGCCTTAGGCTGCGCAGCAACCTGGAGGATCTGCGGATAACTTTTAATTAAATAATTTGCCAGAATTGCCACGTCTTTGGCACTCATCTTATTTTCGGCATTGCCATTAACATTGGCTAATTGATAGCCTTTAAGTTCTGAATTAGTTAGGCCAACTGGGTTAACAATATATGCATGTTTTAAACCAATACTTTGGGCCTTTTGCTGCATTTTAAGGTTAAATGCCTCCAGATCGCCACCAGTGGTCGCGGTCGCTAACGCTAAGGTTGCTCCATCAGCGGATTTAACCATCGCAGCGTTTAATAATTCTACTACTGGATAGGAATGCCCCTCAATCAAGCCAATTGCAGAATACTGGGGATCATTAGAAATCGCGGCAGCGTTTGAATCTATTTTCACCTTGGTATACGGTTGAATAATGTTTTGCCGTAATGAATCATGGATAACAGCGACCGTTAAAAGTTTGCTGATTGAAGCCACGGGAAGCTGTTGGTTAGCGTTTTGCTGATAAATAACTTGACCAGTAGATGCATCGACCATCATGGCAGCTTTAGCATCGATCTTGTTGCTAGCATTGCCCGGATTAGCTATTGTTAAAGCCACAAATAGAGTTAAGATTAAAGATAAGAATTTTTTCATCGGGTATCACCTAGTTAGAGGGGAATTGTATGAATCAGGAAATTAAACAAATGCTTAAAATTGCCGGTGAGCTTTTAATTGCTATTCTGGTAATTACCAACCTTGAATATTGGATTACCAGAACACCCAGCGTTAAAGGAACCGATGCGGCTAGCCAACTAATTGCCGAAAATCGGTTGCGAAAGCCTAATATCAAGCATCCTTCAGAGCTCGGAAATTATCCATCAATTAAAAAGAAAGTAGTTTTGGTAATGGATTCGCAGGCAAATAAGCTGTACGTAATCAATGGCCACCGAATAGTTTACATCATGCATGCTAATTGTGACCTATCGGCAGGGCACTACCATTTACAAAAGTCACAGGGCCAATCTCTATACCACGTTGACAATGGCAAACATAGTTACTCAGCTAATTGGCAGCTTTTGAGCAATAAAGATATTATTGAAAGTCCACAAACAATCAACGGTCAAAAAGTTGCCCATAATTGGATCAAACCAGCAAACAAGCTGCAAAACACAATCCAATTATCACAACCAGATGCTAAATGGTTGCAGCAATTACCAAAGGGGATAGAGCTTAATGTTAAATGATTTCTTTTCAAGTTTACAACAGTTGCCACGGCGTTTTTACAAACATTTATTAGTTACCGATGGCTTAATTTTAATAGTTATTTGGATCTATAACTTATTAACCTTATTAATGCCGTTACGACGACTGAGAATTACTGGCATTATCCTAACTTTTTTGATTATTGATTCAGTATTGATTGGAATTAAATTAGTTAACGATGACAATTTTCGTTCCCACCGGTAAGTTTTTAGACATCCATCGGGCATCTGGAATAGAGAGACGAATACAGCCGTGCGAACCGGTAGATTTACCAAGTTTATTGGCTTCCTTAACATTATAAGTGCCACCCGCTTTTGTAGGAACACTGTGAAAAAGATATTTGCCATGGTCTAACCAAGAAACATAATAATTAGCACCTTCGTTTAGGGAACGATTAAAGAAACTGTTACCACGTTCCTTTTGGGCATAATAAGTACCAGTTGGGGTCATGCTTTTCCTCTTACCGGTAGCAGGGTCTTTAACATAGAGGCCACCAGTACTATACATGATATAAATCACTTTATTGCCATCATAAAGGTAAGTACGATTTTTCTTTAAGCTAACCTTGACCCAAAAATGTTTAACCTTCGTTAAGTCTGGATAAGGAATAGTTTCTGATGGTTGATGCCAATCAATCGGTTTACGCATATGACTAGCGGGATTAGTTAAATTAGGAGCAAGGCGGTTAGAGGATTGCGTGTCCCTGGTTGGATTAGTTTTAGCTTGATTTGATTTGGCCACTTCGGTTTGCCGAGCTTTTTGACGATGTTGAACGTGATCACGATGCAATTCAGGACCGACGCCAATAAGAGCAACTAGCAGACAAATTCCAGCATAAACTGAATTCTTAGTAGACAGCTTCACGGTTATTGGTCCTCTTTCCTACACTTAATTTTCATTGTAAAAAATCTGGTTATTAATTCAATGTTGAAAAAACATAATAAACAATTTAAGATTTCCATCATCAATTTACTTTTTCATTATAACAGCAATCTATACTTATTTTTCTTAAGGCAATTAAAATCATCAATGAAATTTTGATAATTTCATTGATGATTTTAAAAATTACCGATTATTGCACCAGTAAGATGGTCACCTCACTAGGATACGATTAAGGTATACTTAAAGTAGATCCTAAAAGAGGTGCAGCTGCAATGATTGATAATTACCTATTAGAAGAACTCGTTACCTTCAGTCAAACTCAGACATTAGCCAAAACTGCCAAAAAATTAATGGTAACTCAGCCAACCATCACTCGCGGAATGCAAAAACTAGAAGAAGAACTAAGGGTTAGCCTATTTAACCGACAACCCAATAAAATTACCCTTACTAAGACGGGAAAATTAGCCGCTCAAAAAGCACAAAAACTCCTAGCAGCTAACCAAGAATTCGTCACCCAGGTTCGCGACTATGCCCGCACACAGCAAGCCATTCGAATCGGCGCTAGTGCTCCTGGGCCACTTATTGTTGCCAAATCATTGGCCAATGATTATCCCATCACGCTGGATCAGCATTTTATTGATCCAGCACAGGTTGAAAATGACTTAACCACTCACCGGTATTCAATTGTCTTCAGCAATCGTGAGATTCAAACCAAGACAATTGAATCGCTATTCGTCGGCCGGGAACAATTAAGTGTCAACCTCGACCAGTTCATGTACTTAGCTAATCAGCAAACGATCACGTTCAAAGAGTTAGCGGGCTTAAGCTTCGTTGTAATCAGCGGTATTGGGTCATGGAAACAGGTGATTCAAGAACACATTCCTGATGCCAAGTTTCTCTACCAGGCTCAGCGAGAAGCATTAAATGAAATTACAAAGTACTCCAATTTCCCGTACTTTAGTACCAATATCAGTAAATTAGATCCAGGAACACTAACCACAAGCCCAGATCGAGTACAAATTCCCATCACTGATAAAGCAGCCACTATCTCTTTCTATGCCTCCTACCTTAAGGGACAACGACCACGGTTACAACCTTTTTTAAAAAAGATTATTGCCCAATGGCCAAAGTAAATAAGGGCTCTGCATGTTTCGTGCAGAGCCCTTATTGGTTAAGTTTAAGCATCAACGGCCATTGATGATGGCCAGCCAATTGCAGACCGGTGTTGGTCAAGCGTCTGGATTTGTTTCATTTCGTCAGCTGTTAATTGAAAGTCAAAAATATCGAAGTTAGCCCGGATATGAGCGGGATTAATTGACCGCGGAATCGTCATAATCTGCCGTTGAGTAAGGAAGCGTAGCAATACTTGAATTCCGGTCTTGTGGTATTTTTGCCCAATCTTCTTCAGAATAGGGTCGTTATTTAATACCCGCGCCCCTTGTGCTAAGGGTGACCAGGCTTCGTGGACAATTCCCTGCTTTACCAAGAAATCGTGCATTTTCCCCTGCTGGAGATGCAAATTAGTTTCAATCTGGTCAACTGCCGGCATTACCTCAGTCTGAGCAATTAGATCCTTCGTTTGCTGAATATTATAGTTGGAAAGGCCAATTGCCTTAATCTTCCCAGCATGGTAATACTCCTCCAATGCCTTATAGGAACCCAATGATTGTGGCCGTGGCCAGTGCAGAATCATTAAATCTAAGTAGTCAGTTTGCAACTTAGCAAGTGACTCGTCAATCCCTGCTTTTGTTTCTTCATAGCCATCGGTATCAACCTTAGTAGTCAAGAATAACTGGTGGCGGTCGATCCCAGAAGCGATGATTCCATCACCGACTTCTTTTTCATTAAAGTAATCCTGTGAGGTATCGATTAACCGGTAACCAGTATCAATTGCGGTTTTAACCGCTTCTGCAGTATCATGGGGACTAATTTGATAAGTTCCAAAGCCAAGTACTGGTGTTTTAGCACCCGTATTCAAAGTTAAATATTCCATTATGGCTGAGCCTCCCTTAGTCATGCTTTATTACTATTGTAGTTGAATTTCGTTAGCATTGGAAATAACTATTCTTCATGCATGACTATTTAGGAATGTTATAGTTTTACACCTGTTCTCGATAAGAATTGGGTGTCCGTCCAGTCCAAAAACGGAAAGCCCGAACAAATGAATTAGTTTCTGTATAGGCCAAAAGAAAGGCAATCTCATCAATCGTTAAAGCTGTGTTCGTTAAGTAATTCTTGGCTAAAGCCGCCCGCACCGTGTTTAATTGTTGCTGAAAGCTTGTTTGTTCTCGATTTAATTTTCGCTGGAGTGTCCGCTTACTTAAACCAAGAGCTTGAGCAACTACCACTGCAGAGGCCTGACCCTTTGGTAAAAGGTTCAGCAGGACACTTCGCACCCGGGTTGTATAGGTATCGTCTGCTCCCAACTCACTTAATCGTTTCTCAATAGCTGGTTCAAAGTATGCAAGCAAGGATTGGTTGTTGGTCTTAAAGGGACGGACAAGGTCAGAATATTTAAAACTTAACCGATTAATTGGCCCCCGATTAAACCGGCCACCTAAATAATCTTTCACTACCTGGTGAGGGGCAAAAGTTGTTCCTACCATAATTGGTGCAATCCGTTGTCCACACCCTTGAGAAAGGAAGTTGACCAAAAAGGCAAACTCACTCTCCACACAAAAGCGAGAAGTTAATGGGAGACCACTAACCGTTAACAAAGCAATCCCAACCTTATCCTTAGTAGTTGTTAGTTGATACTTAAGGGGACCGATTAATTTTTTGTACTGGGCAAGACGGTGAATTGCTGCCAAACCATTTTCACTGCAAAAGGCTGCCAAAAGTGGGGCGGAAAATGATTCAATATTATTGCTAGTAGCAAGCTTAATAGCGATTGCTGGATCAGCGGCAACTTGTTCAATTGCATCCAACAAGTCAAAATATTGTCGCTCACCTAGTCGAATTTGGTGATGAGCAAAAGTATCGGCGGGAAGCTCAGCAAGCTTCAGCACCTGGTTGATATTGATTCCGTATTTCGTTAAGAGCTTTTGGTACTGACCATCAATAATAAAGTTTTCCACCATTATCTATCACTATCACTTTCTGTCTGATTGTTGATTGGCAACAAAACTCATAACCATTTTCTTGGGCATTAATGGCATCATGTTAACAAAGGGCCGCTGCCATCCCGGCAATCCGGCGAAAATGTTCATTTTACCGGCAAGCATGGCCTGATAGCCTTCTTGGGCTACCTTAGCCGGGTTAACACCATTTGCAAACATTTTTGTGTGCGTCAATCCACCAGCCTGAGCAAAGTTAGTCGCCATTGCCCCGGGCATTAAAGTAGTCACGCGGACTCCACTATCTTTCAATTCATACCATAAAGCATTCGAAAGAGAGGTCAGATATGCCTTGGTAGCATAATATTCTGCCTGCAATGGCCCCGGAATCATAGCAGCCGCCGAAGAAACGTTCAAGATTCGACCATGTCCCCGTTTTACCATTGCGGGTAAGAACAATTTCATCAACTTAGTTGGCATTAGCATATTAACCCGGGCCATATTAATATCTTGATCAAGGGTACGCTTTAAGAAAGTTCCCTGACCACCAAAGCCAGCATTATTAATCAGATAATCAACACTTAAGTTAGCCTGTTTGACTCGATCAAAGATTAGCTGAGCAGCATCCTCACGAGTAAAATCAATAGCTATCGTTAATGCCTTCACACCATACTTAGTTTGAACGCGGTGTTGTAGATCTCGTAATTTTTGTGGATTACGGGCAACCAGAATAAGGTCCCCACCTTCACGGGCATGCAATTTAACCAATTCTGTACCTAAGCCACCCGTGGCACCCGTAATTAAAGCTGTTTTATTTGCCATCACAATTTCCTCCAAATCATTATAACTTCATCATGGCTTTATTATATGGGGAAATGATGCCAGTTTTAATATCATTTCATGTCAATCAGTTATCAAATGACGACATATTGAAAATTAAAAAGTTAATTTGATTTATTCTTATCTGTCATTGACTATAATCCAGAAATATTTTATCTCAAGCATTAAATGATGATAGACCAATATATAGGATAAATGATCTTACTGTCCTAAAGGTAAGCACTTAATACATGTCGTTATTAGGCGCCTGCTCCTAAATTAATTTAGCTATAGTTTAGAAGGCTTGAGCTATGATTCAGAGGCGTATCGTTATTATGTACTTCCAGTTAAAACGTAAAACGTGTTAAGAATGTGTTAAAGCACTTCAAAAGGACATAAAAAAGCCTGTACTCGCAACGTTAAACGCTGTTAATACAGGCTTTCCACTGTTATAAAATGCTGACTAGAGGATTCGAACCTCCGACCTCCTCATTACTAATGAGGTGCTCTGCCAACTGAGCTAAGTCAGCATTAGCATGGCAATGTCCTATCCTCGCAGGGAGCGATCCCCCAACTACTTTCGGCGCTTTGAAGCTTAACTTCTGTGTTCGGCATGGGAACAGGTGTATCCTTCAAGCCATCATCACCACACTACCCTTTGCGGGTGAGAGCTTGTGCTCTCAAAACTAAATAACATCTAACCCTTTTCAATAAACCTAACCGCTTCGCTTGGTTAAGTCCTCGACCGATTAGTAATGGTCCGCTCCATGCATCACTGCACTTCCACTGCCATCCTATCTACCACATCTTCTCTGTGGGGTCTTACTTCCTTAATGGAATGGGAAATCTCATCTCGAGGCGAGTTTCACACTTAGATGCTTTCAGCGTTTATCTCGTCCATACATAGCTACCCAGCGGTGCTCCTGGCGGAACAACTGGTACACCAGCGGTATGTCCATCCCGGTCCTCTCGTACT